>JBCNQO010000271.1:0-4086 GCA_039592825.1 Flavobacterium sp. | reverse complement strand
ATCCTCGAGAATCTCTACAATGTAAAAACCGACTTTTTCGAGAGCGATTACAGCCGTTTGTATGCCGATATCCGAAAGAACGTGAACCACCGCAGCCTGATTATGCTGTACACGAATTTCGAGACTCTGGACGGTTTGAACAGACAATTGCGCTACCTGAAAGGCATTGCTAAAAACCATCTTTTGGTGGTGGTTTTCTTCAAGAACACCGAACTCAATTCGATTATCGACGCCAAAAGCGAGAACATTCACGAGGTTTACGACAAGGTCGTGGCCGAAAAATTCATGTTCGAGAAACGCCTTATCGTGAACGAGTTGCGTAAATACGGGATTTATTCGGTTTTGACCGCTCCCGAGGATTTGACTTTGGATTCTATCAATAAGTATCTGGAAATTAAGTCTCGGGGGATTCTTTGAGAGTGCTGAAGTGCTAAAGTGCTAAAGTGCTAAAGTGCTAAAGTTCGAAAATAGTTCCGGAGTAATACGTTGGAAATCTTGACTACTTAAATGATTGAAGAATTTAGCTTAAACGACCTTTTCTGGCGACTTATCGCCGATTGCCAAAGTGGATTTTTCCTGTACACGATCATTTATTTCATCCTTCGAAAATCCAAAGGCAAAGAGAAAATCCGTGCTTTCGACGACAATGCCACGATTGTAATTTGCGCCACTTCTCTCCTATTTCTTTTGATGTGGATTGGCGGCACGATTTGGGCGCTGAACCATTCAGACGAAGACCGAATTTCGATACTGAACAGAATGACCGGCCCGTATGCGTTTGCCTATTGGTTGCAACCGACGCTTTATTCGCTCGTTCCGCAACTTTTGTGGTTTCGGAAAGTGCGTGAAAATTACCTCTCGAGATTCCTCATCGCTTTTTTCCTTTTCTTCAATTTCGAGAAATTCGTGATCATCGTCACTTCGCTGCACCGCGATTATCTGCCGAGTTCCTGGTCTATGGATGCCGACACTTATTTCCCGTTTATCGTTCTTGGAATACTATGGAAATTGGCTTTGTTCGCAGGTTTGACCGCGTTTTTGTATGCCATCCGTAAGAAAAAGGATAATTTCGCGGAATGAAACAGATCACTTCGGCTCAGAATCCCTTCGTCAAAGAACTTGTCCAATTGCAGGAAAAGGCCAAGGCCCGCAAGCAATCGGGGCGTTTTTTGATCGAAGGCCGACGTGAGATCGAGCTTGCAGTGAAAGGCGGTTACGAGATCGAATCGGGTTTGTTTTTGGCCGATACGGACTTTGATTTGGATGCTTTCGGGTTTTCTGACCGACAGCTCATCGAAATCTCGAAAGAAGTCTACCAAAAACTGGCTTATCGCGATACGACCGAAGGTGTGATTGCCGTGGCGAAGTCGAAAAGTCTGGCTTTGTCTGACCTGAATTTGTCCGACAAACCTTTGATTCTCGTTGCCGAAGCGCCCGAAAAACCAGGAAATATCGGTGCAATGCTTCGAACGGCCGATGCCGCGAAACTCGACGCGGTGATTATCGCTAACCCAAAATCGGATTTGTACAACCCGAATATTGTCCGTTCCAGCGTTGGCTGTTTGTTTACCAACCAAATTGCTGTTGGTACGACTTCTGAAGTGATCGACTTTCTAAAGTCCAAAAACATCGACATTTATGGAGCGACCTTGCAAGATTCGATTCCTTATCACGAACAGGATTTTACCTCAGCCACGGCGCTGGTCGTAGGAACCGAAGCTACCGGACTTACGCAGCAATGGCGCGATGCGGCCAAACAGAATATCATGATTCCTATGCAGGGCGAGATCGATTCGATGAATGTTTCCGTGGCGGCGGCTGTTTTGATTTTTGAGGCCAAACGACAGAGAGGATTTAGGTGATTTCTGTCCTCTTAGAACTTAATTTGGAAAACTGGAATTAGTCGCTTTGCTCCTTTTTTACCATTAAGATAGTTAAGAGCATTAAGGCGCTTCGCTTTTTTTTCGGAGTCGCAGACTCCGCCACACAAATCGCGAAGTCACAGACTTCGCTAAACCCAAGCCCCAAAAGCCAATCCAAACCTGTTAATAACTTCACCGCATTTCGTACTTCATAATTCGGTAACAATAACTTCATTTGACAAACTAATCCTTTGCACAATGGCGAAACACACGTCATTGTTGGCTTTTTGTTTATGAAATACATTTTCCTTGCTTTGGCTTTGGCCGGAATTTCCGCACAAGCCCAATTGTCCGAATCCAAAATAGATGCTTTGGTCGAAAAGAGTTTGACGGCTTTCGACGTACCCGGAATCGCGGTCGCTATCGTGAAAGACGGCAAAATCGTGCACGCCAAAGGTTACGGCGTAAAGTCGATCAGGACCAAACAGAAAGTCGATGCCAACACGCTTTTTGGGATTGCCTCGAATTCAAAAGCTTTTACGGCCGCGGCGCTCGGGATTCTGGTAGACGAAGGCAAGATTTCGTGGGACGACAAGGTCGTAAAACACATTCCGGAGTTCAAAATGTACAACGATTATGTGACCCATGAGTTTACGATACGCGATTTGCTTACCCACAGAAGCGGCCTCGGATTGGGCGCGGGCGACCTTATGGTTTGGCCAGACGGCAACAATTTCCAGGTTCAGGATATCGTCGATAACCTGCAATTCCTGAAACCCACGTCGGCTTTTAGAACAAAATACGACTATGACAACCTTTTGTACATCGTGGCCGGAGAAGTCGTGCATCGCGTGAGCGGCAAAACCTGGAATGACTTTGTGGAATCGCGCATCATGCAACCCATTGGCATGAAAAACAGCGCTTCTTCGTTCTATTTTCTCAAGGATACTTCGAACGTGATCGATCCGCATGTTCCCATAGACGGCAAACTCAAGATCATTTCGCGATACAAACTGCACACTTTTGACGCCGCCGCCGGACTTTATGCAAGTGTGAACGATTTGTCGAATTGGTTGATTCTGCAGATGAACAAAGGCAAATTCGACGGGAAACAGATCTATTCCGAAAAGGTCGCCAGCGAAATGTGGACGCCACAAACGATCCAGCCCAACAAACCCATCGCTCCGTATTTCTCGAATTTCAAAACCTACGGACTCGGCTGGCAACTCACAGACGTGAAAGGCAAACTCCAGGTTTCGCACACAGGCGGACTTGAAGGCATCGTGACCCAAACGCTCATGATTCCCGAACTCAAACTCGGAATTATCGTGCTTACCAACCAACAAGCGGGTTCGGCTTTCAACGCCATAAGCAACACGATCAAGGACAGTTATCTGGGAATGCCCGAATTTGACCACGTGACCGACCTTGCCAACAAGATGAAACAGCGCGAATCGGCTGCCGACAAGGTTACGGACGAAGTTTGGGCTGCTGTAAACAAAAACATCAAAGACAAAAAATTACCCGATTGGAAACCGTTGCTCGGGACTTTCAAAGACAAATGGTTCGGGGAAGTCGTGTTTTCTGTGAAGAAGGGCAAGCTTTATATGGCCTCGAAACGTTCGCCCCTACTTTCGGGAGAAGTGTTTTTCTACAACGAAAACAACTATGTAGTGAAATGGGACAATCGTTATTTCCACGCTGACGCGCATATTTTCTGGGACGGAAACGATCATTTCACGATGAAACCCATTTCGCCCCTAACCGATTTCAGCTACGATTTCCAGGATCTGGATTTTGTCCGTGTGAAATGATGTGAAGAATTATCAACCGTAAATTGCCGCGCCATGAAAAGGCTTCTGTCCATCGTATTGATCCTGATTTTGGGAAGCAGCTGCCAAACCACTGCGGATTTGGTTTACGGAAGCAACAAAAATCAAACTTTCGCCAATTCGGACGAATATCGCAAAGCGAACTTCGCCAACAAAAAGATCGCTCCCGAAAAAGCGATCGTTCTCGGCAAAGACGAATTCGAGCTGTTTGCGTCTGAACTTGTCAACCAAAAATTCAGTATGTATTATGGCGTTTCCGGAAAATACTTTTATCCGTCTGAAAATCTTACGGTAAAAAGCTGTTCGGGTCAATTCCAGACGTTGTACAAAAAAGACGACATCGACGACAATGACCTGTCAAAGCAAAATCTGTCCGACAAAAAATTATTGCC
>JBCNQO010000270.1:0-4088 GCA_039592825.1 Flavobacterium sp. | reverse complement strand
GAACCGATTGCGGAGACGGCAATTACAGCGATTGGGTACAAATTAACCTTAACGTGGCCGCCGGAACGACTAACGACGAATGTGCCGGAGCGCTCGCGCTTAACGTGGGCGTCGACTTCAATTCGGGAGCGATTTTGTCTACCAGCATTGGTGCTACGACTTCTACCGGCGCAACCACTCCAACCTGCGGAACTGGCGTGGCCAACGACGTTTGGTTTACGGCTGTGGTTCCGGCAAATGGCAGCTTGACGGTTCAGACCGGATTGGCGCTTGGTTCGCTAAATCTCGATACAGTCGTGGCGGTTTACACCGGAACTTGCGGCAATCTCACGCAAGTGGCCTGTAACGACAACACTTCTTTGCTCAACCTTTTCTCAAGCGTGAACGTCACAGGACTTACGCCGGGCGAAACCGTTTACATCGCAGTTTATCAGAACGGGCTCTTAGGAAATATCCTTAACGGCGCTTTCCTTTTGTCGGTTTTCAATACTTCGCTGACGAATCCTGAGTTCAATACCAACAGTTTGACGTATTATCCGAATCCTGTCACTTCGACTTTGAACCTCAGAAATGACAGCAACATCAAAACGGTGAAAGTCTATAACGAATTAGGACAAACGGTGTTGGTTTCGAATTTCGAATCGCCAACGTCCGAAATCAATATGTCGCCCCTTTCTCGAGGTTTGTACTTCGTTGACGTGACCACAGATGAGGGCAGCCGTCGCATCAAGATCATGAAGCAGTAATTGGCGTTACTGTAGCTGGAAAGCGCATTCTGTAATGGAATGCGCTTTTTCTTTTTAGATGGACAGATTGTCTGGTTGCAAGATTTTCAGATACTACTGAAGATTAGGATTTGACGAGTTTCAGACGGAAATCTTTCGCTTCCGATTTTCCGTTAAGGATATAAATGCCCGACGGCAGGTGCGAAATCTGGACATTATCGCCCTGAACGTTCAAAGGAATTCTTTTGCCGTCTACCGAAATGGCTTCGAGCAGTTCTACAGATTTGCTGAAAGTGATTTGGTCATTTGCCGGATTCGGATAGAATGCGATTCCCTGGTTTCTTTCAAAATCGTGGGCGTCGAGCGTCGTTCCGTAAGCGAATTGGTGCGACAAGGTTTGTCCCGACATCGTAAAAGCGAGTGTCCAAATTCCGACTTGGTTCAGCGTGCTTGCGTTAAATGTCCAATACCACCAAGAGGCGTAAAACAACTCCGAAGCCGTAGCGAAACTCGTGTAAGCCAAAGTGCCGTTTGGCCTGTAAAGCTGGATTGTGGCCGCGGCACTAATGTTCTGGTCGGCGAAATATCCTGCGCAAACCACATTTTCGCCAACCAGAAATTCGTTCTTCAAGTTCGGTGTCTCGATCTGCGGACAATTCGGAAAAACCGGCGGCGCACTATGCGTCAAAACCGCGTTCACTTTAGGGTCGATGTATGGCTTTTGCTGGTTCCACCAAGTATCGCCCGACGCGCTCCAATTGTTGCAAGTTCCCGCATAAGTGTCTACCAGAATGTCGGCGGCGTTGTAAACCTCGAAGTGCAGATGCGGCCCGGTCGAATTGCCCGAACTTCCTACGACGCCCAGAAATTCGCCAGCTGCAACCGATTCGCCTACACCTTTTGTCGTAAGTGAATTGTTTTTCAAATGCCCGTACCAGGTTGTGCTTCCATCGGTATGAGCCACATAAACCGCGTTCCAATTGGCGCCGCTCATCGCGCAACTCGTATCGGCAAAACCGTTGTCCTTGCCCAAAATGATACCCGGAGCCGCGGCAACCGCCCAAGTTTGGTTATTCGCCATTTGATGCCACGTAAAAGGCCAAGTGAAAATGTCGATGCCTTTGTGGTTGTAGCCAGCCGAAGTGTCGTAAGTGCGGGAACCGCAATTCCAGTCCTGAACCTGGTTTGGATAGGCAAGATTGTGGTCTACGTGATTACTGATACTCCACGTATTGTTGTAGATCGAATTCGGATTTTTCAAGACTGGCCAATCGAACGTTACGTGTGTTCCCAACAAACTTTGGGGTTGCAATTTTCCCTGAGCCGTCAAAGCTTGTCTGGCTGTGGTAATCTGCTGTTTGATCTGGGCGCGTTTGGCATCGTCCAGACATTCCACGTGGTCGGGATTGAACTCGTAACGGCCTCCAAATGGACCTTGCTGGGCAAAACCCGAAACGGCAAGCAACAGCGTCAAAAAAACGTAGCTTTTCTTCATGTCGATAGATTTTTTGGTGTGATAAATAGTGAAACCGGCGCATTTAAGCCCGATTTCAAAAACGCAAAACTTGTTCGTGGAAGTAAGCCAAAGATAACGATAGCATCCAAATAGCCAAATAGTTATGCTTTTTATTTAGCCGGCTTCCGAAGTTTCGGAACCGGTCTTTGCTATTAGCTTAGTCCCGGCCCGCGCATTTGGCAAAAGCGTTTGGCACGAGCTTCTCCCGAAGCTTCGGGATCTCTGTGGCAAAACGCGCCAAATGTCGCGGCCCGTGGCCAAAGGCTAACCGCGTCACCCGGGCTGGAATTGGGTGATATCATCTTTTGGCGGGAAATAAAAATCTTTAGAAAAAACTAACGTTAGCCGATTGTGCGGGAATCAAGTATTGAAATACTGTCTCGATCGACTGAAAAGCAAAAAATCGGATTGGCTAACAAAATTGCAGTTCATCCGTACGTCCGAAGAACATTTAACAATTTTTACAGTTTTTCTGTAACCAAGTCATCTGCCTTTTTCGTACGGGATACATCCGCCCCTTCCCCTAGAAGCAAAGGTCCGAAATCCTCAAATACAGTCCTTACAGAAAATCTGCCGAAATTGTTAAAAGTTAAGAACTCCAAATCGCAATCTGCATCGGATTAAACAAATTTCCGATTGCCAAAATCTCAATAAGTCATCCCACAAAAAACAAAAACATTCGGAAAACCTGAAAATCAACCATTAAGACATCTTCAACAAATCTTACGCGTATTATTAAAATACTGCATTTTCTATATTAGAACTTTCTAATTAACAGTATTTTTTTAAACCTGCGACCTATTTTTGCAAAAATCCAAACCACAAGGATCGCAAAGGCAATGAATCCAATGATGTCTACAATTCGGAACAGCTATTTCGGCAAGGGCTTGAAAGTCCTGCTCATTGGCTATTTTCTGTTGAGCAGCCTGAATCTGGCTTCGAGCGTAGACCGCATCCTTACGAGCCAGAACGCCGACGTGTACAAAAAGTCTGGAATGGTTTGCCAAATGCTCAAGTTTTTCTTCGACTGTGAAGAATCGGTAGAAGAATACGAATTCGAGAAACAACAAACCAAAAGTGTCAAGAAAGGCTTGGTTCTGCTCGAATATCTTATGCCGAATCACTACTGGCGAGCGCCCAAAAAATCCCTTACTTCAGACAAAGCCTTCGCGCAACTGTCTAACCACGACCTCAAAGGCGGACTCTTTTCCAAGATCCATTTACCGCCTCCGGAACGCACGTTTTAGCGCCTTCCCTATTCTTTCGTGCCTTCGCGTCTGCGTTGGCTTTC
Source organism: Flavobacterium sp. (assembly GCA_039592825.1). Lineage (GTDB taxonomy): Bacteria > Bacteroidota > Bacteroidia > Flavobacteriales > Flavobacteriaceae > Flavobacterium. Next base: position 556 of record JBCNQO010000270.1, on the reverse strand, counting down.
CCGCTATTCTGTAGCGACCTCATCACTCATACTGAACTACTATGACGCCATACAAACGTTTCATTAACCTATTGCGACTCGACAAGCGCGACGTCTACCAAATCATATTCTACGCGGCATTTGCCGGACTCATCAACCTTTCGCTTCCGCTTGGCGTGCAGGCCATCATCAACTTTATCCAGAGCGGACAAGTTTCTGTTTCATGGGTCGTACTCGTGATTGTCGTGACTTTAGGCGTGGCTTTTGCCGGCGTGCTCACAATCATGCAATTGCGTATCGTCGAAAACCTGCAACAGCGCATTTTTGTGCGTTTCTCTTTTGAGTTCGCCTATCGCATGCCGCTAATCAAATTCAAGGAACTTTATGCCAAATACGCTCCAGAGCAAGCTAACCGTTTCTTCGACACTTTGACCGTTCAGAAAGGCGGCGCAAAGCTCTTGCTCGATTTTTCGGCGGCTTTTCTTCAGGTTGGGTTCGGGATCATTTTGCTCGCGCTTTACCATCCTTTTTTCCTTATCATCGGATTGGCTTTGGTTGCCGTGCTTTATTTCATCTT
>JBCNQO010000027.1:0-8775 GCA_039592825.1 Flavobacterium sp. | reverse complement strand
TCGCGTTTCGAGTACGATGGTGACGATTTTCTATCAGGACATCGGGGCTTACATAGACGGCGAGCGCATCATGGTTTATCTGGACGACAAGCCTGTAAAGGAACTTTTCATAAATGGTTCAAGACAGTCTTTTGAAGTGCCGCTAAAACCGGGTTTCAACAAACTCATGCTCAAGGTGACCAATGTTGGTACGGTTTACCCGAGTTCTATTTTCTATGAAGTTGTAGACGACAAAGGCCGTTCGCTTCTGTCTGATTCCTGGTTTGCCGACATCGGGATTTACGCCGATATGGTCATCTTTAAAGAATAGGATTTGGTACCTTTGGGCAAAACCAGATTATGAGCCCGAAAGTTCTTCACCTAGACAGCAATCACCCTATTTTACTGCAACAATTGGCCGATGCCGGTTTCGAGAACCACGAAGATTATTCGTCTTCGAAAGAAGAAGTCGAAGCCAAGATCGCAGGCTATGACGGCATTGTGATAAGAAGTCGGTTCAAGATCGACCAAAGGTTCCTCGACTGCGCTCGGAACCTGAAATTCATAGCCCGAGTAGGAGCAGGCCTGGAAAGCATAGACCTTCCGTACGCACAATCCAAGAACATCGCCTTGATAGCCGCGCCAGAAGGCAACCGCAATGCCGTGGGCGAACAATCATTGGGAATGCTTTTGAGCCTTTTCAACAAACTCAACCAAGCCGATCGCGAGATTCGTTCCGGCCATTGGAACCGCGAGAAAAACCGTGGCCACGAGCTCGATGGCAAAACCGTCGGGATTATCGGGTATGGCAATATGGGAAAATCGTTCGCCAAAAAACTCAGAGGTTTTGACGTCGAGGTTTTGTGTTACGACATTCTCGATGGCGTTTCGGATGCGAATGCGCGCCAGGTTTCGCTACAGGAATTGCAACAAAAAGCCGACGTGCTGAGTTTGCACATTCCATGGACGGAACAAACAGATAAAATGGTGAATGCGGACTTTATCGCGTCTTTTGAAAAACCGTTCTGGCTCATCAACACTTCGCGTGGTAAGAATGTCGTGACGGCAGATTTGGCCGAAGCCTTGAAATTGGGGAAAATCCTGGGCGCCGGACTCGATGTGCTCGAATATGAAAAACTGTCTTTCGAGAATCTGTTCGAGGGAAATATGCCCGAACCGTTAGCTTACCTGATCGCGTCCGAAAACGTGCTTTTGTCGCCGCACATCGCTGGTTGGACGGTTGAAAGCAAGGAGCGTCTGGCTCAGGTTATTGTCGACAAGATAAAGGAATTGTACTTTGGGAAACCAAAATCCGAAGTAGAAGAAAAACGCGTCACCGGACTCGGCGGTTTCTTTTTCAAAGCCAAAGATCCGGACGCGCTAAAAAATTGGTACGCAAAACACCTGGGAATTCCGGTAGACCAATACGGCTGGACGTTTTGGTGGAAAGACGCCAACGGTAACGACTGTTCTACGCAATGGTCGGTTTTCAAAGAAGATTCCACTTATTACGCTCCGTCCGAAAAGCCTTTTATGCAAAATATGAGAGTGGAAAATCTCGATCGTCTTTTGGAGCAATTGCAACAGGAAAACGTAACAATCATCGGGCAACCAGAAGCTTATGACTACGGCAAATTCGCGTGGATTCTGGATCCCGAAGGCAACAAGATCGAACTGTGGCAACCAAATGATTCGGCATTTCAATGAAATTCCTATATTAGCGACCGACTATCAATAAATATTCACCTTACCAATCAAACAAATCTAATGGAATCACAAAAAGTAGACATGTTCGTGATGATGAACACCAAGTTTTTCGAAAGTCATCAAATGCCAAGTATCCGCGAGAGACTGGAGAAACTTGACGACTCGAAAGCGATTATGGTGCAGTCACAGGCATACAAAGATCCAACAACTGCACTTATCATCTCTCTTTTGGCAGGTTCGCTAGGGATTGACCGTTTCTATATTGGAGACACAGGTCTTGGAGTAGCGAAATTGCTTACTTTGGGCGGTTGCGGAATCTGGCAGATCGTAGACTGGTTCCTTATCATGGGCGCTACCCGTGAGAAGAACTTCGCTGCTTTCAACCAAGTTGCGGGATAAACCATGAAAAGAAACAGGCTTTATGCTCTGGTGAGCTGGGCTTGTGCGGCGGGGTATCTCTATTTGGTGGTTTTTGGATTCATCCTTTCGGGCTCAGGCTACGGAATTTGCGTATTCAAACACCTTACAGGGATACCTTGTCCATCTTGCGGGGCAACCCGTGCTTTGCTGCTGGCAATGAAAGGTGAAATCTGGGCCTCGTTGCTCATGAACCCGTTAGGATTGATCATCGGGATTTTATTGCTGGTTTTGCCCATCTGGATTTTGTACGACAGGAATCGCGAAAGCCAGACACTACTCAACTTCTATCTCAAAACAGAACAACTTTTACGCAAACCCATCGTCTTGATTCCGGTGCTGGCACTCGGGCTCACGAACTGGATTTGGGGAATATCCAAAGGACTATGACAACAACCCAATTTGCTTATGTTCCGGGCGAGCACGAGACAGAGAAGGCTTCCAACAGCTATCTCATGTCGCTCATCGCCATCGTGGTCGGGCTGCCTTTGCCCATCGTGAATTTACTGGCGACTTTCTTCTATTGGATCGCCGTCAGGAATTCGACTTACTTCGTGCGCTGGCACAGTTCACAGGCTTTGCTTTCGCAACTCGTGATGATTCCGTTCAACAGCGGACTTTTCTGGTGGACGATCGCCATCATTTTCCGCGGTGAACACATCAGCAACGAATACATCGCTTATGCCATTACGATCATTCTGTTCAATGTGGTGGAATTCGGAACGACGATCTATTCGGCCGTTCAGACGCGAAAAGGAAAACACGTAGAACTGTGGTTCGTAGGCGGACTCACCAATTTACTCGTGCGCAAATGACAAAATCACTACTTCAGGGCGCGGCTTTGGCTGCCGTATTTTTTGCGATCTGGTTCGGATTGTCGCAGATCGATTTTTTGGGAAGCGTCGAATTTGACCGAGGCACGACCGAAAAGAAACTCGGGAAACTCATCTGGAAAACCATAAAGGAAACAGAAGATGTGATCACGAACGATTCTGTTGTGGAACCCGTCGAGCGGATATTCGACCGCATCGTCGAAAAGAACGACATAGACGACAAAAACATCAAGCTTCACATCGTCCGCAGCAGCGAAATCAACGCTTTTGCCTTGCCCGACGGCCATTTGGTAGTCTACACCGGACTCATCGAAAACTGCAAAGACCAATCGGAACTCGCAGGCGTCATAGGGCACGAAATCGCCCACATCGAGAAAGACCACGTGATGAAGAAACTCATGAAAGAGTTCGGACTCGCGGTTTTGATAAACATGACAACCGGCGGAAAAGGCGGTCACGTGGGTGGCGAAGTGCTTCGGTCGCTTTCATCATCGGCTTACGACCGCGAACTAGAGTCGGAAGCAGACAGAACATCGGTCAACTATCTCGTGAAAGCCAAACTCAACGTGGAAAAGTTCGCCGAATTCATGTACGGAATGTCGCGTAACCAGCAACTTCCGGGCATCGTCTATTGGTTGAGCACGCATCCCGATAGCGAGGAAAGAGCAGTGAAAATCCTAAAAGCGATTGAAGGCAAGAAACTTCGCGTGAACGACGTGTTGACCAAAAAGGAATGGGAAGCGTTGCAGAATGCCACCAAAAACGCCAAAGCGTCGAACGAAGACGAATTGGAGATTGAGCTAGACGAAGACGACATCTAAGTAAAATCCACTCAAAATACAAAAGCCATACAAATCGGGAATCGGTTCGTATGGCTTTCATTTATTGTGGTTTTTCGGAATCGCCTTTGTTTGGCAATTGGCCTGCAATCTAGATTTCGCCTTTCTTCTCGAGCTTGCGTTCCAATTCGGCCTGGAATTCTTCGAGAACCGGTTTCACGGTGCTTTCGGGCAAGTCGGCGATTCTTATGTACATCAAACCGTCTACAGAATTGTTGAACAGTGGATCTACGTTGAAAGAAATCACTTTCGCGTTCTGCTTGATGTACTTTTTGATAAGCACCGGCAAACGCAAACTTCCCGGTTCGATCTCGTCTATGATCTTGTCGAATTTGTTCAGGTCGGCTTCGGCTTCGTTGAACACGAAATCTTTGTCGGCGTCTTTGAGTTTCACCTTGAATTCCTTTTTAGGCGATACATATTGCGCCACGTAAGGATCGTAGTAGTGCGACTTCATGAACTCGATCATAAGCGATTTCGAGAAGTTCGAGAATTGGTTCGAAATACTCACGCCACCAATAAGGAACTTGTTCTGCGGGAAACGCAAGGTCGTGTGCACGATACCTTTCCACAACAAAAACAACGGCATGGGCTTTTGCTGATACTCGGTTACGATGAACGCTCGACCCATTTCGATCGACTGGCTCATCATTGGGAAAGCTTCCGGCTCAAAGCGGAAAAGCTCGTGCAGATAGAAACCTTCCATGCCGTATTTGGCATAGATTTCATTGCCCAATCCCATGCGGTAAGCGCCAGCAATGCGTTTTGCCTCGTCGTCCCACAAGAACATGTGGTGGTAATATTGGTCGTATTTGTCAAGGTCGATAGATTCGTTCGTGCCTTCGCCAACCTCGCGGAAAGTGATTTCGCGCAAACGCCCTATCTCGTGTAGAATGTTCGGGATTTTCTGGGCTTCGGTAAAGAAAACCTCGTAGTTTTTGCTTCTGGTGAAACAAGCGTCGTCTGTGTCGCGCAACATCGCGATTTCCTCGAGAATCTTGTCCTGATTGGCCGGAAGCACGATCTGTTTCGGCGGTTTGGCCGATCCCGAAAGCAGTTTGTTCATGTTCAAAGACGAATCGGTCTCGAACGAATTGGCCAGCATATAAGTCTTGGTGCGAAGAAAAGACGTGTACTCTTCTAGCGTTTCGTATTCGTTCTGTTCGGCTACAGAAATCGGTTTGCCGATTCTCACCTTGATCACGCGATTCTTCTGTGTAAGCAATTCCGACGGCAGTTTCGCCGTGCGAAGCGTATCGGAAATCTTAGACAAAAAGTAGAACATTCGGCTGTTCTTCGCATGGAAATAAATCGGGATCACAGGAACCTGCGCCTTTCTGATAACCTTGATCGCGCCTTCTTCCCAAGGGCGGTCCACCATAAGTTTGTCGTCTTTGAAAGTCGAAACCTCACCGGCCGGGAACATACCCAGCGGATGTCCGTCTTTCAAATGTCTGAACGTTTCCTTGAGTCCGATCACGCTCGATTTCTCCTTGTGCGATTCGAACGGGTTTACCGGCATGATGTAAGGTTTCAAAGGATCGATCCTGTGCAAGAGGAAGTTGGCGATGATCTTGAAGTTCGGCTCTCTGTCGAGCATCATCTTCAAAAGCAAAATCCCGTCAATGCCGCCAAGCGGATGATTCGAAATCGTGATATAAGGACCTTCTTTCGGAAGGCGTTTGAAGTCTTCTTCGGGAATCTCGAACTTGATCTGGAATTCGTCAATGACCGAGTTCAGGAATTCTACCACCGGCTCTTCCTTGTGTCGGTTGTAGACTTTTCTCAGGGTCGAAATCCGGAGTACTTTCATCAGCAACCAGCCGGCAAAAGTCCCTAAAGCACCGTATTTGTCAGCATTTATCGCGCGCGCGATTTCTTTCGGGGTGACGAGCTCCATTTAAATTGGTTTGTGGGCAAAGATAGGAAAACTAGGCTTTGTTAAGCGATTGTAAGTTTTGCATTTCTCGTAAAAATCGCACAGATTTTGGCAGAAGTGTTGAGTGTTTGGTAATGAGTCTTTCGCAATTAAAAAGGGTGATTTGTTACATCTTGATAAGTCGATTATGAATCTTTTTCTAATTCGTTGCTCAAATTCTACCTTTGAAGCGCTCAATACTCATAACTAGTTCCATGAAAATCATCTCCTATAACGTAAACGGAATAAGAGCCGCCATAACCAAAGGCTTCATCGATTGGCTCAAACAGGCTAATCCAGACATCATTTGCCTTCAGGAAATCAAGGCGATGGAAGATCAGGTTCCAACAGAGCTTATCACAGAAGCCGGCTATCCGTACCAATACTATTTCTCGGCCGAAAAGAAAGGCTATTCGGGCGTCGCGATTTTGTCCAAAGTCAAGCCGAACCACGTCGCTTACGGCACGGGAATTCCATCGATGGACGCCGAAGGCCGAAACCTCAGGCTCGATTTCGACACGTTTTCGGTCATGAGCCTTTACCTTCCGTCGGGCACGAACATCGCGCGTCTCGACCACAAGTTCCAGTATATGGACGACTTCCACCACTACATCACGAACTTAAGGCGCGAGATCCCGAACCTCATAATCGGTGGCGACTACAACATTTGCCACACGGCAATCGATATTCACGACCCAATCAGAAATGCCAATGTTTCGGGCTTTTTGCCGCGCGAACGCGAATGGCTCGGCATGTTCATGGAATCCGGATTCATCGATTCCTTCCGCCATTTCAACCAGGATCCGCACAATTACACCTGGTGGACGTACCGCGCAAACGCCCGCGCGAACAACAAGGGCTGGCGTCTCGATTACCTTTTGGTCACGCGCGAACTCGAGCATCGCCTGCAACAGGCCAAAATCCTCAACGACGCTTATCACTCAGACCATTGCCCCGTACTTGTTGAAATCGAGTGAATAACTTTTCAGAACCCGCACCGCTAGCCGAATGCGGGTTTTTATTTTTGTAAATGGTAGCTTTTTCCGGCTCCCCGCTTTTAGCTTTCTTGAAAAACACGGCTTTTGCACAGCTTGCAACGAGCTTCCTGTGGTCGCTGTCGCAAACTGGCAAAACCACGCGTTTTTCTGCAAAAGGCTAACCGCTTGTATCCGGGCTAGGGCAATTGGGTATTTTCACTTTTTGAGAGAGTGGAGTCTTTGACTTCGCGAGAAGTGTGGTCGAGTCTGTGACTCGGCAAAAAATGTCCAAACCAAACATTCATTGCAAAACCAGATTCTTCAGTGAATCAAAATAATTTCCAAATGACCAAGAAAATCTCTGTTGCACTCTTGCTTGCAGTCCTTTCCACGAGCTGCGTTTCCAAGAAGCTCTACACCGAACTCGAAGACAAGTACGCCAAACTCAAAAAAGAGAACCACGCACTGGCAGACAAAAACGACGGACTCACCAAAGAGAAAAACCAGCTCGACCTCGACTACAAAAAGCTCCAGGACGAATTGGCCAAAACAAAGAGCGAGCGCGACAAGTTGCAAAACGACTACACAGCCGCCTCGAACAATCTCAAGAACCTGCAATCGTCTTATTCGGCACTCGAGAAAAACAGCAGCGACGAGCTTCAGAGCAACATGAACAAAAACCGCGAACTCTTGGCCAAACTCGAAGCCAAAGAAAAAGCGCTCGCGGCAGAACAAGCGCGTCTGGACAAACTCAAAGCCGATCTTCAAACGAGTTCCACACGTCTGGCCGAACTAGAAAACATCATGGCCCAAAAAGACGCCGCGATGAAGAAGCTCAAGGAAACTTTGTCAAAAGCGCTAAACAGCTTCGAAGGAAAAGGTCTTACGGTAGAACAAAAGAACGGAAAGGTTTATGTGTCTATGGAAAACAAGCTCCTTTTCGGATCGGGTAGTTGGGCAGTTGGCACAGAGGGTCGCCGCGCGGTAACCGAAGTAGGGAAAGTTTTGGGCGTAAATCCAGATATCACCGTCCAGATCGAAGGCCACACAGACGACGTGAAATACCAAGGTTCGGGCCCAATCGCAGACAACTGGGATCTGTCTACCAAACGCGCCACGGCAATCGTACAGATTTTGCTAGAGAACAAAAGCATCAACGCTGGTAACATAACAGCCGCGGGACGAAGCGAATTCGCTCCAATAGCTGGCAATGATTCGGCCGAAGGAAAAGCCAAAAACCGTCGTATCGAAATCATCCTTACCCCAAAACTCGACGAGATATCCAAAATGCTCAACGAGATTTAACCAATAGAAATCACAAACGAAAAAGGTTCCCCGAACGAGGAACCTTTTTTATTGTTTGGAGATTTTGAAGTTTTTGGATCTTCCGTCAGACATATTGACTTTCATGAGATACAGACCAGTAGAAAGTCCGGAAAAATCTAAAGTGGATAAATTTCCGATGGGCGTGGCGATTTTTTTTCCAGAAGTATCGAAAACCTCAATGCTTTGGATAGCAATACCGCTTTGGTTTAAAATACTTACGGTATTTTTTGTTGGGTTTGGTGAGATACTGAGTTTTTGCAATTTGATTTCTTCTGGCGCATTTAGAGATTCGTCTCCTATTCGCAACATGGCAAATCCCGAGTTTTGCGTAGCATTCGCCCAAGTTGAATAACCGGCGATTGCGATTCGTCCGTCAGAATGCTTAAAGAAAACCGAAGCCACATCCGACGAATTATAATCTGGTGGAGCAACTGCTGCCGAGAAACTGAAGTCGTACGTGCCGGTTCCGTTAAATGTAGTGTCTAAAGTGCCATCTAGATTGTAACGCTCCATAGTGAAGTTTCCGTTCGCCGGGAAGTCGATAAAATAGATTTTGTCGTCGACGATTGAGAATTTCGACGGTATGGCTACATTACCGCTCCAGCCTACGATTGATGGTGAAGCCGAAAGTGTCGTGTCGGTGAGATTTACCTTCACGATACGAAGATACGTGTTCCACCAGGAGGCCGCGTAACTGTTGAAGAGATAAACCTCGTCGCCAATAAGGATAGGGTTGCTTCCGCCATAGCCGCAATTGCATTGTCCGTTGTCCATATACA
>JBCNQO010000269.1:0-4104 GCA_039592825.1 Flavobacterium sp. | reverse complement strand
TTTCGCATTCAACTATCGCTGGTCAACATCTTATTTGTACCAAGGTTCTTTCGCAGACGGAACAGTGCCGGAAATTTCGGTTTTCGACGCTCAGTTGAGCTACACCGTTCCAAAGTGGAAAACCATGTTCAAAGTGGGCGCGGCCAACCTTGGCGGGAAAGACTATCTGCAGGTTATCGGCGCCGGACGCGTTGGTCAGCAGGTTTACGCCCAAATCACAATCAATCCATAATAACAATTGCTAAAAAATATTCCGATGATACGAAATTTCAAATGGTTGCTTATTGCCTCGATTTCGCTGGCAGCTTGTAGCAGCGACGACGACGGATCGAATTCGGTGGTCGACGAGCCGATCACCTCGGGTTCGGCAGACGTGTCCAAATATGTGGCGCTCGGCGATTCTTTTGCCGCGGGCTATTCCGACAATGCCTTGTTCCGCAAAGGACAGGAAAACTCCTACCCGAACATCCTGGCTTCCCAGTTTGCTCTTGCCGGAGGTGGCGATTTCGCCCAACCTTATATGGTAGATAATATTGGAGGATTTTCGATGGGTGGCGTACAGATTCCCCAATTTCCTACCCGACTTTATCTGGGCTTGCCTGATCCTACAATTCCGTCGCCAACGCCTATGAACGTTCCTGGTGTTTCGGGAACAGTTTTCGGCACCACGGTTACCGGACCTTTCAACAACTTCGGTGTTCCCGGAGCGAAAAGCTTCCACCTGACAGTTGCTGGCTACGGGCAATTGAATCCTTATTTCGGACGCTTTGCCTCGTCGCCAACCGCATCGGTTTTGGGAGACGCTCTAGCCCAGAATTCAACGTTTTTCTCACTTTGGATTGGCGGCAATGACGTTTTGGGATATGCCACGAATGGAGGCGTACCGACTTCTCAAGATCCGGTCGCAGGAAACGACATCACGCCACCAGCAACTTTTGACGCCGTTTACTCTGGCATGGTCGCGCAACTTGCTCAAGACGGGCGAAAAGGTGTTGTAGCCAATTTGCCTTACATCAACACTTTGCCTTTCTTCACTACAGTTCCTTACAACCCATTGACAACAGCAGTCCTTGGAAGCGGCGATGTAGCCGTGGGCGAAGCTACCGTGGACGCACTTAATTCCCAATTGTACGGCCCGTTGAAACAAGCTCTTACAGCGTTTGGCGCTGGAGATCGCATCGAATTGTTGAGCAAGACGCAAGGCAATCCGCTTTTGATCAAAGACGAATCGCTTACCGATTTATCAGCTCAACTTACAGCGGCTTTCACGCCAACCTTAGGAGCTGCAACTGCTGCATTCTACGGTCAGGTTTTTGGGCAGGCACGCCATGCTAAAGCAGGAACGAACCGCGATTTCATATTATTGACTACTCGCGCCGCCATCGGAACTGCACCAGCCGGAATTCCTGCTCCACTTAACAGGTTTGGCATTACATACCCGCTTCAGGACAAGCACGTTTTGGTTCCGTCGGAAGTTGCCGAAATTGCGGCAGCAACCGACGCTTACAACACGACAATCGCCAACGCGGCTCAAGCACACGGACTTGCATTTGTAGACACTTTCGCCATCATGAACCAATTGCTGAACGGCGGAATCCGTTTTGGGAACTATCAAATGACGGCTACTTTCGCAACCGGAGGCGCTTTCTCTCTAGACGGAATCCACCCAAGTGCACGTGGTTATGCGCTTATCGCCAACAAGTTTGCCGAAGCCATCAACGCCACTTACGGGTCGAACTTCAAAGGAGTAAATCTGGGGAATTACCAGATCCAATATCCGTCAGATCTTTAAAAAAACATCTTACCAGTAAATAAGAAAGAGCCATTTCCGACTGTGAAGTGGCTCTTTTGTTTGACGAAAATTCAGTAGGTTTTCAAGGCTTGCGAACAATCCTCAATTTTCGGCGATTTTTTCGCTTTAAACCTATTGACTTGCTATTTAAAAAGGCTATCTTTGCACTCGAAAAAAATAAGGTCTTTTCCAAATCATAAAAGGCTATTAAATAAATACATAAGCAATGTCGAAAATCACAGGAAAAGTTGCGCAGATCATCGGACCGGTTGTTGACGTAGTGTTCAGCGGCGATGTGGAACTCCCAAAAATTTACGATTCACTCGAAATCAAGAAAGCAGACGGCTCTCTTTTGGTTCTTGAGGTTCAATCACACATCGGTGAAAACACGGTGCGTACGATCTCGATGGACTCAACTGACGGTTTGAGCCGCGGTTTTGAAGTTGTCGGAACAGGAAACCCGATCAAGATGCCAATCGGACCAGATGTTTACGGACGTCTTTTCAACGTGATCGGCGACGCTATCGACGGACTTGGCGACTTGCCACGCGATGGTGAGAACGGAATTTCTATTCACCGTCCGGCTCCAAGATTCGAGGATCTTTCGACTTCGACCGAAGTTCTTTTCACAGGTATCAAAGTTATCGACCTTATCGAGCCTTACGCAAAAGGTGGAAAAATCGGTTTGTTCGGTGGTGCCGGTGTAGGAAAAACGGTTTTGATCCAGGAACTGATCAACAACATTGCAAAAGGTCACGGTGGTCTTTCGGTATTCGCAGGAGTAGGTGAAAGAACACGTGAAGGAAATGACTTGCTACGTGAGATGCTTGAGTCAGGCATTATCAAATACGGAGACGCTTTCATGCATTCTATGGAAGAAGGCGGATGGGATTTGTCTAAAGTTGACGTAAAAGGAATGCGCGATTCAAAAGCGACTTTCGTTTTCGGTCAGATGAACGAGCCGCCAGGAGCACGTGCACGTGTGGCACTTTCTGGTCTTTCTATCGCTGAGTACTTCCGCGACGGAGCTGGATCGGATCAAGGAAAAGACGTTCTTTTCTTTGTTGACAACATCTTCCGCTTTACTCAGGCTGGTTCTGAGGTGTCGGCACTTTTGGGACGTATGCCATCTGCCGTTGGTTACCAACCGACTTTGGCTACAGAAATGGGTGCGATGCAAGAGCGAATCACTTCTACAAACAAAGGATCGATCACATCTGTACAGGCGGTTTACGTTCCTGCGGATGACTTGACCGACCCGGCGCCTGCAACTACATTTGCCCACTTGGACGCCACAACGGTATTGTCTCGTAAGATCGCCGAGCTTGGTATTTACCCGGCGGTTGATCCACTAGATTCTACTTCCCGTATCCTTACGCCACAAATCTTGGGCGACGAGCACTACGCTTGCGCACAACGCGTAAAAGAGATCCTTCAGAAATACAAGCAACTTCAGGATATCATCGCGATTCTTGGTATGGAAGAATTGAGCGAAGACGATAAATTGGCCGTATCACGCGCTCGTCGTGTACAGCGTTTCTTGTCTCAGCCTTTCCACGTTGCCGAGCAGTTTACAGGTATTCCCGGCGTTTTGGTAGACATCAAAGACACCATCAAAGGATTCAACATGATCATCGACGGTGAATTGGATCACTTGCCAGAAGCGGCTTTCAACTTGAAAGGAACCATCGACGACGTAATCGAAGCTGGTGCGAAAATGTTGGCCGAGGCTTAATTAATGGACAATTGAAAATGGACAATTGACAGCTCAAAGTGTCGATAAGATCCAGAAAATCAATTGTTAATTATTAATTGTCAATTATCAATTAAAATGACATTAGATATTATTTCTCCCGAAGCGACGCTTTTCTCTGGCGAAGTTACAGCCGTAACCTTGCCTGGCGTTGACGGAAGTTTCCAGATCCTGAATCACCACGCGCCTATCGTATCTATTTTGGACGCAGGCGAAGTGAAGATCCAGGCGAACAGTTTCCACTTTGCGAAAGATGTGGCAAGCAAGTTCACAAAAGTAGATGAGAAGACTTACACGTTGACCATTTCTTCTGGAACTATCGAAATGAACGACAATAAAGTGATCGTTTTGGTCGACTAAGACGATACAAGATTTGAAGAAGCCGGACTTTTTGTTCGGCTTTTTTGTTTTTGGACGTTTCTGATTGCTCTCGCAGACTTATGAAAAACTTCCCAAGCGTCCGAAACCGCTATTTTTTTGTCCGAATTACGACTTTATTTAGAATCATTCTGCGTAATTTTGCCGCACAAGAAATCTCACACAACATGCGATCAAAATC
>JBCNQO010000268.1:0-4130 GCA_039592825.1 Flavobacterium sp. | reverse complement strand
AAATGACGCACATGAATAAATAGTGCCTGAAAACACTTTACATCATAAAAAAAGTCGGACGTAATTTGTCCGACTTTTCTTTTTTGGAGTTTCCTGATTTTACGGATTCGTGTATTCGTAAGTGATCTCTTCCAGAATTTCGTTCGTTCCGGCGATTTTTGTGGTGATCTTGGTTGGCATGTTGTCTGAATTGTACTCGAACTCGCGCACCATCGTGGACGCATTTCCCGTCTCGCTCACCAGATTGTTTTCGGCTCGGAAAAAATCTGTCGAATAATAGGCCTCGAACTGTTCCTCGAAAATGATCCGGAAAAACGGGTTGTGCCAATAGAAAGGATTCACCTTGTTGTCGTAAGTGTAAAGATTCGGGTTCGTACTCGTTCCCGTGGGATTCGACGCCTGATACACATATTCGATTCCATAGCTGTCTTTGTGCAAAAGTCCCGAACTCGTGTACTCGAGATCGCTTCCGAAACCCAGATTCTTGATTCGATTGCCCTCGTAAGTAACCGAATTCGCGGTCATGTTCGCGATTTGGTAAGACACGATTTTGTCGCCGTTATATACATAAGCGTAAATCTGGTTTTCCACAACGTCTCCGGTTTCGCTCGTCACCGACTTCAAAATCGAAGTTACTTCCATATTCGAATCGTACGAAAAGTCGAAAGTGCCCGTAATTTGCGGTTCGGCCTGACCGTTGAAGCTTTTCACGACCATTTTCTGCACGAATTTGTCTGTGTCATTTTGCAGATTTCCGTTCGAATTGTCGTCTGAACTGCATCCGACAAAAGTCGAAACGCCCGCAAAAACCAGCAATGCGTAAATACTCTTTTTCATATCTGTTGTTGTTAAGTCACAAAATGTGAACGAATTACAAACTAAGATAAGACTTTTGCGTTCGCCATGAACGTTTCAGCTTTTTCGACCATGTTTTTGCTGCCGCAGAAGAACGGCACGCGTTGGTGCAATTCCGTAGGCTTGATTTCCATGATCCTTTTGAATCCGTCTGAGGCTTTTCCGCCGGCTTGTTCGGCAATGAACGCCATCGGATTGCATTCGTACATGAGTCGCAGCTTGCCGTTTGGCGCTTTGGAACTCGTCGGATAAATGTAAATGCCGCCTTTGATCATGTTGCGATGAATGTCCGAAACCAGACTTCCTATGTAACGCGAAGTATACGGGCGATTGCCTTCTTCCATCTGACAATACTTGATATAATCTTTCACGCCTTGCGGAAAATGCACGTAATTTCCTTCATTGATCGAGTAGATCGTGCCGTCTTCCTTGAATCTCATGTTTGGATGCGACAGATAGAAAGTTCCGATTGCGGGATTGAGCGTAAAACCGTTCACGCCGTGACCTGTCGTGTAAACAAGCATGGTCGACGTTCCGTAAATCACGTAACCCGCGGCGACTTGCTGTGTTCCGGGTTGCAGGAAATCTTCAATGGTGACGGGCGTTCCCACGGGAGTGACGCGTCTGAAAACCGAAAAAATCGTTCCTACCGAAACGTTCACGTCAATGTTCGACGAACCGTCAAGCGGATCCATCAAAACCACGTATTTGTTCGAATGCGAGTTGTCCGATCCGCAAACCGTGATAAAATCGTCGCTTTCTTCGGACGCAATTCCACAGACAATTTCGCGGTTGATGAGCGTCTGGATAAAGATCTCATTGGCGTAAACGTCCAGTTTTTGCTGATCTTCACCTTGGATGTTCACGTCTCCGGCCGCACCGATTATGTCGACCAATCCGGCTTTGTTGACTTTGTAGTTCACGACTTTGGCCGCAAGCCTGATCGAGTTGATTATGCGGGACAATTCGCCCGTTGAATATCTGAATTCCTCTTGTTTCTCGATGATGAATTCACCAAGGGTTTTGTTGCGTTCTTCCATTGCGAAATCGATATAGTTGCGCAAATATCGCAATTTCAGAATCCCGATTGGCAACTTATCGGCAAAATCCTCAAACAAAAAAGGCCATCGGTGAAGACGGCCTTTCAAGTGGTTATGGAAATCTTAGTTTTTCTGGAACTTGACAACTGTCTCAGCCGCATTTTCAGCCTTGATTTTCATCAGATAAAGCCCGGACGACAAGTTCGAAACATCGACCGAATTGCCGTTCGCACCCAAAACCTTCTGCCCGGAAACCGAAAAGACCGAAACCTCGCTCGCGAAAGAATTCCCTGACGATTGTATGTTCAGGACGCCATTTGTCGGATTCGGATAAACTACAAACCCGTTTGTCGAAACCTCTGGAGTCGCAAGATTCGATGGCGTAAACTTGTGCAATTCGGCTCCTACATTCCCATATTCAGCTTTGAAGTACAAATGGTTGTCAAAAATCACATAAAATGGAATGTAGTACATTGGACTCTCGCCTTCAACATCGTCCAGAATTTTCTGAGTGCCCGATTCCGTTCCGTCGGTGACCCAGAATTCGCTACCGTTCGTACCGTCGTCTGCCACAAAATACAGCAAGTCGTTATAGACAACAAACTCGTTAGGAGCCGAATAATTCGTGGGATGAATGTCTTTGAGCATATAAGTCCCGGCTTCTGTCCCGTCGCTGACCCACAGCTCTGTGTTGGCTGCACTTCCGTCTGTCGCCTGAAAATAGACTTTTCCGTTGTAGGCCGTCAATGCGCCCGGGAAAGAATCGCCACCGACCCAAATGTCTTTTACGAGTACGGTTCCCGCTTCTGTTCCGTCGGTTTTCCAAAGCTCGAAACCTTCGTTTGCCGTGCGCGCCCGGAAAAACAGTTCGCCATTTGCCTCGACAAATTCATTGATGCTTGATCCGTCGCCAGGTTCGGGATTGATGTCTTTTACCAGATGCGTTCCCGCAGTCGTTCCGTCTGTTACCCAAAGTTCGTCTCCATTCTCGTCGTCTGCGCGGAAGTAAAGCAAGCCGTTGAACTCGTTGAAAAGCCTTGGATAGCCGTCCGCTCCGGCGAAAATATCTTTCAACAACACCGTTCCCGATTCGGTACCGTCACTTGTCCAAAGTTCGTCTCCCGTCTCGTTGGTGTAGGCACGGAAAATGAGTTGCCCGTTATAAGACGTGAGTTGGGAAGGATAGGAACTGTCGGTTGGATTGATGTCCTTGACCATGTGAGTGCCCGCGGTCGTGCCGTCGGTTACCCAAAGCTCGTATCCGTTCACGCCGTTGTCTGCCTGAAAAAACGCCTGATTTCCTATCACGGTAAACTCCGTCGGAACCGAATTTGCCGATCCAGGATTGATGTCCATTAGCTGAAATGTCCCGGCCTCAGTGCCATCGGAAACCCAAAGTTCGTAGCCCGAATTATCGGCCGCCGAAAACACGAGTTTGTTGTTTACCATCGTGAGCTCTGTGATCTCGGAATTCCCGCTCGGGTTCAGGTCTTTCACCATTTGTGTTCCCGCTTCGGTCCCATCGCTTGACCAGAGTTCGCCTCCGTGAGTGGCATCGTCTGCGTAAAAATACATTTTGCCGTTGTAGACCACGGGTTGCAGAATGCCAGAACCTTCCGGACCCGCGTAAATGTCCTTGACCAATTCGACCGTTTGTGCCGATGCGCCCATGAAAAGCAATAGCGCGCCCAGAGTAAAGATTTTGTTCATTGTCGTTGTTTTTTGAAATAGTTGTTTGTAGTAAGTTACGCGGTTTTCGGGTTGATGCCCGATGGAAAATTGGTTTTCCCTACCAGTTTTTGATTCGAAAACGACTTCGCGGCGATTTGGAACCTGCCGTCTGGAAAACCGAAATTAAGTTGGTTTTGAATGAGTCGATTACAGATTTTCTGTAGTTTTTGTTAAAGTTTTGTGGTCGGATTTTTTGTTTGGCCTTGGAAGTAATCGCGATTTCGAAGCCTAGTTTGGCTTGAGCCGAGATTTTCCTTCGCGTGTAGACGCGCGCGCTTTAGGCCTAACAAATCTTAATAGATTTGTTAGGTTTGGCGACTTGACTTTTTTCGAGAAAACGAACCGTTCTGAAGTTTCAAGGTAAAACTGACGCTCAAAGCTTTGCAGCGAATCGGAGTTGCAAAAATGTTGGTGCGTCTCTTTCTTTCAATTCGGAAGATATGTCATCCTTGATTTTTGTCTTGGAAATCCTGTGTCAAAATTCGAGCAATATGAAATCAAAAA
>JBCNQO010000267.1:0-4135 GCA_039592825.1 Flavobacterium sp. | reverse complement strand
GGTGCTCGCTCATCGCCACGCCGGCCTGGCCGGCGCATCCTCGTCTTCAACTTCATTTCCGTTTTTCTTTAAGGTTTCTTTGTCGTTGATAATTTCATCAAATTCGTCTGCCAATTCTTTTTTCGGGGTTTTAATTTCTTCGTCAGGAAGTTCCTGAATTTCCTTTTGATACTTCTCGATAAGGAATTTTACAAATTTGGTTTGTAGATGGGGTCTTTTCTTCATATTACATTTTATTGTTTTTTGATCTGATCTGTTTCATCATTAAACTTATATAGAAAACTTTTTTATTGGTTTTTTGTTGAGGTTGGATTTTTTATAGCGCAGATTGCCTCAATTGTAAATACTTGCATAGACAATTATATACAAACGAATGGTGAAATTATCGCGCTTGAATAGGGTTGCGATATGTTAAAGAAAAGGGCAATTCGTTGCTATATTTTTAGTAACTTTGCGCTTTCTTTTTCAAAAACGAGAAATAAAATATTCCCACTTTTATTCCCACTTTCTGAATTGAAAAATATAACTAACTAAACAACAACATATTACAATAAAATTGTATTTTTGCGCATGCAACACAACGTCCTTATCCTTGACTTCGGATCGCAATACACACAACTTATTGCACGCCGCGTTCGCGAATTGAATATTTTCTGCGAAATCTTTCCTTACAACCATTTTCCCGAAGATCTTTCGAGCTACAAAGCCGTGATTTTGTCGGGTAGTCCGTTTTCGACACGTGCCAATGACGCGCCTCACCCAGATTTGTCGCAGATTCGCGGAAAAATGCCTTTGCTCGCCGTTTGTTACGGTGCCCAATATCTGGCGCATTTCGACGGCGGAGAAGTCGGTGCCTCGAGCACTCGTGAGTACGGACGCGCGAATTTGTCCTATATTAAAGACGATGAGGATTTCTTTGCGGACGTTCCCGGAAATTCCCAAGTCTGGATGTCGCATTCCGATACGATCAAGAAATTGCCAACCAACGGCGTAAAGCTCGCCAGCACGCACGACGTGGAAAACGCGGCTTACCGGATTGAAGGCGAAACCACATACGCGATCCAGTTCCACCCGGAAGTTTACCATTCGACCGACGGCAAGAAAATGCTCGAGAACTTTTTGGTGAAAATCGCCGAAGTGCCACAGAATTTCACGCCAAACGCCTTTGTGGAAGAGATCGTGGCCGAACTCAAAGAGAAGATTGGGAACGATAAGGTCGTTTTGGGATTGTCCGGAGGCGTCGATTCAACGGTTGCGGCCGTTCTTTTGAACAAAGCCATCGGAGACAACCTTTACTGCATTTTCGTAAACAACGGATTGCTTCGCAAGAACGAGTTTGAAAGCGTTCTGCACCAATATAAAGACATGGGATTGAACGTGAAAGGCGTTGACGCTGGCGACAGATTTTTGGGCCAGCTCGAGGGCATTTCTGATCCCGAGACCAAAAGAAAGACGATCGGACGCGTGTTCATCGAGGTTTTCGACGACGAAGCCCATTTGCTTACCGACGTGAAATGGTTGGCGCAAGGCACGATCTATCCGGACGTTATCGAGTCGGTTTCGGTGAAAGGTCCGTCGGCTACCATCAAATCGCACCACAATGTTGGCGGTTTGCCCGATTTCATGAAACTCAAGATCGTCGAGCCGCTTCGTATGTTGTTCAAGGATGAAGTGAGACGCGTGGGCAAAACTTTGGGTATCGATCCGGAGCTTTTGGGACGCCATCCTTTTCCTGGTCCGGGCTTGTCTATCAGGATTTTGGGCGACATCACCAAAGAAAAAGTTCGTATCTTGCAGGAAGTTGATGCCGTTTTCATAGACGGTTTGAAGTCTTGGGGATTGTACGATAAAGTCTGGCAGGCGGGCGCGATTCTGCTTCCGGTTGACAGCGTCGGCGTAATGGGAGACGAAAGAACCTACGAAAAAGTAGTCGCCTTGCGCGCCGTGGAATCCACAGACGGAATGACTGCCGATTGGGTACATCTTCCGTATGAGTTCCTGATGAAGGTCTCGAACGACATCATCAACAAAGTGAAAGGTGTGAACCGCGTCGTGTATGACATCAGTTCAAAACCGCCGGCCACGATAGAATGGGAGTAATCTAACCTTAGATTTAGCATGAGAAAAGTAATTCTGATTTTACTACTAGCGATCGCCCCGAATCTTTTCTCTCAAGAATCAACCGAAGGACAGGAAGTGAGAATCGTCAATCATCAGGTGATGATGGGCGAGACCGTGCGGATGCTTTCCAAGAAGTATCTCGTGCCTCCGTCCGAAATCTACAGACTGAACAAATTCGCGGTAGACGGGATAAGTCAGGGCATGGTGCTCAAGATTCCCGTTCCCGTGAAGGAGGAACCTATAAAGGAAACTGTTGCCGAAAGCGCTGTCGCGGAATCGGTGCAGCAAAACGTCGCGCCCGACAGCAAGCCAGAAAAGAGCACTTTTCAGCAATCTGTGGCCGATGTGGAGAAAGCCATGAACGAGGTCGAGGCCGGTTCGGGCGAATCTACGGTATCGCACAGAGTCGCCTCGGGTGAAACTTTGTCTGGCTTGGCCGAACGCTACAATGTGTCGGTCAAAGCCATCAAGGAAGCCAATCCGAAAGTGGCCAAACGCGGACTCAGAGCCGATGAAACCATAAAGATTCCGGCGAATTCGGGAGTCGTTCCGTCAAACGAGAACGCGGCATTCGAAAGTCCTAAATCGGCCGCGACCGACAACAATGGCACGGAAAATGCGGTAAGCGCCGGCCAACCGATTACGCACAATGTGGCTTCCGGCGAAACTTTGTTCGGCATTGCCAGAAAATATAATGTATCGGTAGACGTTATTAAACAACAAAACCCAAAAGTGGCCAAAAGAGGGCTTCAACCGGGACAAGTCCTTACGATCACACCGTGACGTTCGGCGATTTTTACAACAAACAATCAAATCATGAAGTACTTTTTTTTACTGTTTTTCGCTTTTGTCTCACTTACGGCTTCGGCACAGGATTATGTGAAGCACAAAGTTGCCAAATCTGAAACGGTCACCCAGATCGCCAAAAAGTACAGCGTTACCCCATTCGATATTTTGCGTCTGAATCCCGATGCCCAGAACGGCGTCAAGGAAAATGACGTGCTGCTGATCCCGAAAAAAGTTTTGGGAGTAAAGCCGCAACCCAAGCCAAGAACGCATCTGGTGGAACAAGGCGAGACTTTTTACGCAATCGCGAGAAAGTACGACGTGAACGTGAAAGACCTTGAGAAAGTGAATGCCGACATGGTCAAAGACGGACTCAAAGCGGGTCAGATCGTGGCGATTCCGGGCGGAACTGTCGATGTAAAACACGATGCGACTCCGGAAGCAAAACCAGCAACATCAACTGTGACGACATTGGCCGATACGCACGTTGTTGTGGCCGGTGAAACAAAATATTCCATTGCCAAAAAATACAATATTTCTGTAGCTGATCTCGAAAAGCAGAATCCTTCGATCGTTTCTGGTTTGCAGACTGGCGCGACTTTACAGATCAAAGGTGCTTCGGCAACTTCGACTCCTGGCGTTGTGGAGCGTCCGAAACCGAGAGTTCAGGAAATTGTCGTTCCCGGAAAAGTCGAAACCGAAGTGGTGAGAAAACCAGGAAAAGGCGGTTATGCGAACTATGAGGTGAAAGCCGGAGAAACACTTTTTGGGCTTGCCAAATCGTTCAACGTTACCGAAGAACAGCTTCTGGAAATGAATCCGACCTTGAAAGACGGTGTGAAAACTGGCATGATCCTGAAAGTTCCGGGCAAAGGCACGATCGAGGTCGAACCTAGAAAAGACTACACCGACCTTACCAAAGTGGCCAAAGGAGGCGACAAGAAAAAACTCGTGCTGATGTTGCCGTTCAACGCGGCCAAAATCAGCGCCGACACTACGAAAGCATCGGCTGAAAAACTCAAGAAAGACGGCTTTCTGAACATGACGCTCGATTTCTATTCGGGTGCTTTGATGGCGATCGATTCGGCCAAAACGCTTGGTTTGAATGTGGACGTGAAGATTTTCGATTCGGAAGAAAGCAAGGCTTCGTCGAAAGTTCTCGAGCTTATCCGAACCAAAGACATCCGCAATGCCGACGCGGTTATCGGGCCATTCTATCAGCAACACG
>JBCNQO010000266.1:0-4136 GCA_039592825.1 Flavobacterium sp. | reverse complement strand
AGTTTATGTGCTGGAAACGCTCGACAATTGGAAGAAAGTGGAACTTTTGGACGGAAATGTCGGCTGGATCGAAACCTCGGCGATTCGCGAATTGAAGTGATTATTCCTTATCGGATTTCTTTTCGGGATTCTGATTCTGCTCCGGAAGTTTGATCTTGATTTCGTGCAATTCCGACGACAAGAACGGGTAAACCACGTGTCCGATAGCTTTTACCGGACGATATAAAACCGATTTCTGCAAACTTTCCTCGCTCGCGAAAACGTTCGTGAAGTTGACTTTTTCGAAAATGTTGAGCAAAACCGACATGATGAGCAACGATCTCAAAAAGCCGAACATCGCGCCACCAATGTTGTTCAGGATTCCCATCCCGGAAAAATCGGCAATTTTCGTAAGCACTTTCGCCAACAAAGAAATTCCGATGACCACGGCCAGAAAAGTGATGATGAACGCCAGAATGTAGGCGACTTTAGCATTCGAACTCAAATGGTCGCCAAAGAAGTTGCGAGTCACGTCCGAAAACTTGAGTGCGCACCAAAGCCCGACAAGCAATCCTATGAATGAGGAAAATTCTACGAAAAGCCCATTTTTAAGGCCTTTGAATGTTCCGATGAAAAATGCGATGATAAGGATGATGTCGATTAAGGCCACGTTGTTGGTTTTTGGCAAATTTAAACCAAACTGCCGAGTTTCGAATTTGTATTTTTGTCGCAAAACAGCAATGATGAAAAATAATTTCAAGTATCTGGTCGCGTTTTTTGTTTTGATTTCTATTGCGGCTTGCTCAGGTGATGATTCGGCTTCATCAGCTTCGAATCGGGTTTTGGTGAAAAAAATTACCCAAACGAGCTCTATATTTAACGAACCTGCGCAAATCCTGCAATTCGAATATGATGGAACGAAACTATCCAAATTGATTTCGGGCGATTTTCATCTGGTTTATTCTTACGATGGGAATAAGATTTCGACTGTCGGCTACTTTTATCAAGGAACACAATTGACGCATACCAAGACCTTTAACTACGAAGGCGAACAACTCGTTTCGATAATCGACGATGATTTTAGCTCGAGTACGACGTCTTTCACTTATGATCAGTCGGGTAAATTGGCTACTGAAACTTTTGGCCATGAGCCAATTCAGGGAAGTTGGATTGAAGATCAGAAACACGTTTTTTCATATTCTGGCGAGAATGTTTCGGGTAAAGAGATCGTTCTGAATACCGGATCTGTAGACCATTCTTATACTTTCGACAATCACCCGAACGCGTTTCGCGATATGAATCGTTACTTCAGGCTTACACTTAGCAGCCAAGGATACGACGTAAGAAGTCAAAACAATGCTTTGAGCCATAGTGTATACAATCCTCAGGCACCGGGAAATTTTAACGATGCGACAACGTACGATATCACGTACAATGAAAGCGGATTTCCCGAAAAGATAGTAAAACGCAGCCAAAATGGTACAGCGTTAATCACAACCTTATTCGAATACCAATAATGTCTCGCGATATACAACTCAAAGAACGATGGGAAACGCTGGTGCAACTCCTGTCGGATAGATTTTCACAAGGTGAAGACCTTGATCTGGACGGCATCATTTACCTGATTGGCGTTCAGGAATTGGGCAAAGTGCACAACAAGTTCAAAAAGGACGAAAAGCTCAATTTGATGCACATTGCCATTTGCCGTTTGCTCGAGCCTTACGGTTTTTACGAATTCGATTATGTGGACCGCGACGGTTGGCCGCACTATAAAGTGAAAGAACAATTGCCGTCTTTAAAGGCTGGCGAACAGTCGGTTTTGATGAAAGAGGCGATTGTAGGATATTTTCTGGAGAAGGGATTTTTGGAGTAGGATTTTTGGGTTCCGAGCGTCCCGAAGCTTCGGGAGAGGAACTTTTTGTGAAAAGATTGATGTTCAACTTTTGGGCAAAGTGCGATTTTTAGTCTGTCAAAACACTTGAAATTGACTCTTTTCTAATTGATTTGCTTTTGATTACCGAAAATTAACAATAACTTAGTTACATGGATAACACAGAACAGAACAATCAGCCCGATGCTGTAAACGACACGCCACAAGCAGAAGTGAAAACTGCAACTGCGGGCACGACAAGGAAAACGGCGGCCACCAGAAAGCCAGCCGCAAAGAAACCAGCCGTGAAAAAACCGACGGTTCGCAAAACTGCTGCGAAAGTGGCGACTCCAAAAGCGGTCGGGACCGAATCGGAAACTGCTGCGACTCCGGTGGCTAAGAAAACGGTTGGGCGTAAACCTGTAGCCAAAAAAACTATGGCGAAAGCGACAACTGCGAAAGCAACTGAAGCAACAACCGAAGCGATTGCCAAGAAAAGTGTCGGGCGACCGGCGTTGAGAAAGACATCGGCGAAAGCCACGGCTCCAAAAGCTGTCGCTGCAGAGTCGGACGCAACTCAAACGGCAACTCCTGTCGCAAAAAAAACTGTCGGACGCAAGCCTGGTGTTAGAAGTGCATCCGCGAAAGCGACAACTCCAAAAGCTATCGGTCAAGAAACCGAAACGGCGATTGGAACTCCGGAGGTTAAAAAACCGGCAACCAGAAAACCGGTCGGACGTAAACCTGGCGTGAGAAAACCGGCGGCGAAACCAACAGCCGCGAAATTGGTTACAAAACCAGAGGTGAAAGAAGTTACTCCAATCGAGGCGGCGACCGAAAATTTCGAAAAAAGAGCGATTCTGGAAACGTCTAAAGAGTCAAAAGGTTTCAAGAACAAAGAACTAAAAAAACTCAAGAAACTGGCAGAAGACCTGAAGAAACGCGAGAAGAAAGCCAAAGAGAAAGAAAAGGCGAAAAAGGCAGAGAAAAAAGCCAAAGAAGCCAAAAAACTCAAGGAGAAAAAAGCGAAAAAGAAAGCTTCAGACAAGAAAAAGTCAAGCAAAAAGAAGTCGAAAAATAAATAATTGATCAAGACCGGAAATTCGTTTTCGGTCTTTTTTTTGGTTCCGAGCGCAGTCGAGGAACCAACAGGAAAACCACAGAAATCTATTTGGACGCAATCTTTTGGGGATTCAAACCCGTAATCCTTCAATCTTTTTTAAATTTGCGCCTTCAAAGCACAGGAAGATGACCGACAAGATTAGAGAATATATTGCCGAAGCGCGAGAATTCCAGACTGAAACCAAAGAACAACTTGAAGCGTTCCGTATTAAATTCCTTGGAAGCAAAGGGCTTTTGAAGGAGTTTTTTGCCGAATTCAAGAACGTTCCGAACGAGATGAAGAAAGAGTTCGGGCAGGTCATCAACGAGCTCAAGAACACGGCCGAGGAAAAAGTCAAGTCGATCCAGGAATTGCTCGAGAGCAAAGAGGAATCGAAAGGCGGTTACGGCGATTTGAGCCGTCCGGGCGAACCTATGCCAATTGGCTCGCGTCACCCGATTTCATTGGTGAAAAACCAGATCATCGACATTTTTTCGACCATTGGTTTCAACGTTTCCGAAGGTCCGGAAATCGAAGACGACTGGCACAATTTTACGGCATTGAACCTTCCGGAATACCATCCGGCGAGAGATATGCAGGATACGTTTTTCATCCAGACGAACCCAGATGTTCTTTTGCGCACGCACACTTCGTCGGTTCAGGTTCGCTATATGGAGAATAACAAACCGCCAATCCGAACGATTTCTCCGGGACGCGTTTTTAGGAATGAGGCCGTTTCGAGCCGTTCGCACTGTATTTTCCATCAGGTGGAAGGTTTGTACATTGACAAAGACGTTTCGTTTGCCGACTTGAAGCAGACGTTGCAATATTTTACCAAGGAAATGTTCGGGAAGTCGAAAATCCGTCTTCGTCCGTCTTATTTCCCGTTTACCGAGCCAAGCGCCGAGGTCGACATTTATTGGGGATTGAAAACCGAAACCGATTACCGCATCACCAAAGGAACGGGCTGGCTCGAGATCATGGGCTGCGGAATGGTCGATCCGAACGTTTTGAAGAATTGTGGCATCAATCCAGATGAATACAATGGTTTCGCATTCGGAATGGGAATCGAGCGTATCGCCATGTTGTTGTACCAAATTGGCGACATCAGGATGTTCTATGAGAACGATGTGCGCTTCTTGGAGCAGTTTAAGTCGAGTATCTAAAAAAGAGACGATAAGATAA
>JBCNQO010000265.1:0-4142 GCA_039592825.1 Flavobacterium sp. | reverse complement strand
GCCGGCCAGCGGCCGGCTCTACCCTGTGTGCTGCTCAGCCCAGCGCCGGGTTCAACGTGATCACAACCGATCAGAATCGGAAAAACCTGAAACCACGGGTGAATGTAAGCTTCGTAAAATCCCAAATTCGGATTGTCTTCCAGAAGTGAAATATCGCCCGCGACCAAAGCACCGAAAGTCATTCCTAGGAAGATTGGCGTAATAAGACACGAAATCCTAAACAACCTGTCGTACAAAATCTGGGATTCGCCTTTCACCGCGTCGTAGTGCCGAAAAACGAAAGCCGCGCCACGCAAGGTGATTCCGAGCAAAACGAGTGTCAATGGAATGTGCAGGTAAACGACCACGACATTGTAAGTCGCCGGAAATCCTATCCACAAAATCACGATCATGATGATGATCCAGATATGGTTGGCTTCCCAAACCGGTCCCATGACTTCGTAAACGGTCTTTTTGATCGGCTTCTGATTGTCTGTCGAAGAGAACAATTCGACGATTCCCGCCCCGAAATCGGCACCTCCGAGCAAAACGTAAAGGAAGAATGAAACGACCAGAAAAACTAGAACGACATACAGCATATCAATTGGCTTTTTGGTTCAGGACTTTGATCTGTCGGCGCATCAGCCAAATCACGGTCAAGGTCAGAATGGTATACAAAAGCACGTAAAACCAGAAGCTCACGACCATTCCCGGCATTGGCGTTACGGCGTCTTTGGTGCGCATGATGTTGTAGATGATCCATGGTTGACGGCCTACTTCGGTCACGACCCAACCCGCTTCTAGCGCGATATAACCCGTTGGCGCCAGAACCGCGAACAACAGCCAGAACTTTCTGTTTTCCCACCATTTTTTCTTGCGCACGGAAATGAAGTACAAAAGCGCGGCCAACGCCATTATTCCGCCCATGGAAACCATGATCTGGAACGCATAATGTGGAATGGCGACGGGCGGAATCTGATCAGCTGGAAAATCGTTCAGCCCTTTCACTTCGGCATCGAAATCGCCAAAAGCCAGAAACGACAAGGCCTTCGGAATCTCGATTTTGTGAGAAACGGTCTTGTTCTTTTCATCCACAATTCCACCAATAAAAAGCGGAACACCTTTTTCGGTTTCGTAATGCGCTTCCATGGCCGCGAGTTTTATCGGCTGTCTTTGAGCAACATCTTTGGCCGAAATGTCGCCCGAAATGGGTTGCAGCAAAGCCGCGATGCCACCGAAAATGATGGCGATATGGAAAGCTTTCGCGTGCACCTCGGGATTGCGTTTTTTGTAGACTTGCCACGCGTGGATTCCGGCCACGGCAAAACCTGTAGAGGCGAACGCGGCCAGCGTCATGTGCAAAGCCTGTGAAAACCAAGCCGGATTCAGGAAAGCCGCGACAGGATCGATGTTGAGGAATTTTCCGTCGACGTACTCAAAACCCGATGGAGCGTTCATCCAGCCATTCGCAGAAACGACCAAAATGCCAGAAGCCACGCCCGAAATCCCAATGATCACGCCTGTTATCCAATGGAAACGCTCGCTGATTTTGTCCCATCCGTAAAGGTAAAACCCAATGGCCAAAGCTTCCACAAAGAAAGCCGCGCCTTCGAGCGAGAACGGCATGCCGATAATCGGTCCGGCATGTTTCATGAATTCGGGCCATAAAAGTCCGAGCTCAAAACTCAGAGCCGTGCCCGAAACCGCTCCGGTCACGAAAAAAATCGCGACGCCTTTCTGCCAGGATTTGGTAAGCGTGAGGTAAACGGGATTGCGCGTCTTGAGCCATTTGTAGTGCGAAACGACCATAAAGAACGGCATGACCATCCCGATACAGGCAAAAACGATATGAAACATCAAGGTGAAAGCCATCTGGAGCCGTGCGGCGTCGAGGTTGTCCATGGCGAAAAATTTAGTGCCTTAAAGTTACGGCACGAAACTTTCCGAACCTTGGGATTTCTTTATTTTTTTGGGCGTGTCGGCGGCGGGTTTCAGAACGCAGTCGCAGTTGCAGCGGCAGATTGTATCCGCAACAAAATTCAAAAGCCGCCGCCGGGCTATCCGCTGTATCTTTTGCCGGAAATCCCAGAATAGGAAACACCATCAGACTGGCAAAAGGATGCCGCTGCTATCCCTCACGCAAATCCCAAAACCCGAAACGATTCCCCAAAAATCAAAAAACCTGTCCAATCCCAAAAAAGAACAATTTGTCTTCGCGAGAAATCCCGTAGTCAAAAGAAAGCAAAGTCGATTGGTTCCAGGCAATGCGCATTCCGGCTCCATAAGAAGTTTTTACCTTATCGAAATTCAGGTTTTGCCAGCGATCGCGCACAGTTCCCGCATCAAAGAATGGTGCCAGTGAGAAACCAAAAGTCTGCGAACCGATTTTCGCGTCGGCGATTCTCGTTCGCAATTCAACATTCGTAAACCACAGCGATCGCGCCAGGAAACGATTCGCGCGGTAACCTCTAAGCGAGTAACGCCCGCCCAAAGCGTTGATGCTACCGTCTGGGCTCCATTGGTCCTGAAATTCGAAAAACGGTGCTCGGTTCCTGAAAATGTTCCCGACGGCAATTCTTCCGGCCAAAACCGTTCGCGGTCCGAAAGGCAGTTTCTGGTAATATCTCGCTTGCAACATCAATTTATTAAAGTCGAATTCCGAACCGATATATTTTCCCGAATATTCGTTCGCAATCTCGAAATAAGCGCCACAGGTCGGATCGGGTTCAAAATCTCTGGTGTCGTAAATGAGCGCGCTTTGCACGATCGAAACCCAACCGCCGTCCAATCCCGAAATCAGTCCTTGGTCGAAATCGCGCCTTAGCAACGAAATCCCGTTTGGCGCCTCGATCTCGTGACCCGTCGCCGGATCGATGGCTTCGGCTCTCGTGCCTTCAAAAGTTTTGTAGGCCAGATGCTGGATTTCGTATCCGCCCATGACGCGCCATTTGCCGTTTCCTAAAGCGTAATCGGCTTTGAGGTTGAGCATGTACTCGGTTTCGCGAAAACGGTTCGAAAGTGCGTCGGTTACGAAATCGGCCTCGCCAACGCCGCCCGGACGCAACATTTTTCGGGCGCGGTCATATTGCTTGTAAGTCGAAAAAGTCCTGGTTTCATCTGACGGAAGCCGCAAATTACCAAGCGTTTTTTCGGTCAATCCGAAGTAAAGATTCGCCGGATTCTGCTGCGCTTTGAAGTCGATCTTGAACCGCCAGCGCGTGCCTTTGTAGTAAGGAATATCGAGCGACAATGCCAACTCGTGCGCGTTCGAGGTGTAATAGGCCGCGTTCGCCTTGAGCTTCATCAGGTAAGGCGTGTAGGCAAAAAGCGGATTTTCGCGCTGTCCGTTCCAGTAGAAATTGGTGCGCGCCCCAAAACCGAAGCCCGTAACGGGATCTGACGAAAAATCGGGAATTCCGGTAAAGAAAAAGCCTTCTTTTTTCTTGGCGAGATCTTTGTCGTTCATGCGTT
Organism: Flavobacterium sp.; assembly: GCA_039592825.1. Taxonomy (GTDB): domain Bacteria; phylum Bacteroidota; class Bacteroidia; order Flavobacteriales; family Flavobacteriaceae; genus Flavobacterium. Next base: position 692 of record JBCNQO010000265.1, on the reverse strand, counting down.
TGGACTTGATGAACGACAAAGTGTCTTGCGGGATTCGGTTAGAAAGGCTGTCGGAATTCTGGGCATGGATTTCGTCCAAACCGAACAAAAGGCACAAAATGGCACAGAGATATTTCATAAGAATTGCTTTCGGGCAAATTAAATACCCGATTCTTAAGGAATTCTGAAGATTCGCCTAAGAAACACATCCGATACATCTCAAAAAAAAAAGCCCCTGAAAAATCAGAGGCTTCTCGTATAAAAATTCAAAGAGGTTACCAGAATCTCGCGTACAAAGCCACGACCAAAAGTAGTGTGACCACGATAAGCGCCATGGTAGACGGAGCGACTTTGAACATCGCTTTGTCTAGCACGTAAGCTTTCGGGCTTACTTTCGGGCCGGCCAAACTGATGGCGATCATGAGCACCATCGTGAAGAAAAACGCCCATCCCATACAAATGTGGAAAGGAATTTCCCACACGCCTTTTGAGCTCTTGAAGGCCGAATACAACCAGGTTTCGTTTCCGAACAATTCCGGCGCGTAGTTGTTGAACAAGACCGAAAGTGCGAAACCTGCAAGAATTCCGACGATTGCCGCCGTTCCTGTGGTGCGTTTCCAGAACATTCCGAGGAAGAAAACCGCGAAAACGCCCGGGCTGATAAAGCCTGTGTATTTCTGGATGAACGTGAATCCGCCAGCGCCGCCAATTCC
>JBCNQO010000264.1:0-4165 GCA_039592825.1 Flavobacterium sp. | reverse complement strand
AGGCGCTCGATACGCAATTGGCAATTGTGCGTCAGAACATCGACATCCAGAAAAACGGACTTGAAATCGTGAAAGTGCAAAAACAGGCCGCTCGCGCAAACGAATTGGCTGTGCAGAAGTTCAATGCAGAAGTTTTGGGTTCCCAAAGTCTCGAGTTCAAAATCCTTCAGGACATCAAGGAAACCGAGAATCGCATCAATTTCCTTTTGGGACGTTATCCGCAGGAAATCACTAGAACCAAAACCGAGTTTTTGACGATGATTCCAACAACGGTGAACGGCGGTGTTCCGTCTCAACTTTTGCAGAATCGTCCAGACATAAAGCAAGCCGAACTCGAATTGGCCGCCGCGAAACTCGACGTGAAAGCCGCGAGAGCCGAGTTTTATCCTTCGCTCGACATTTCGGCCGGAATCGGTCTTCAGGCTTTCAAACCGTCTTATCTCGTAAAATTTCCGGAATCTGTTTTGTTCAACGTCATTGGTGATCTGGCCGCGCCACTTATCAACAGAAACGCGATCAAGGCCGAATACAAGAACGCGAACGCGCGCCAATTGCAGGCTTTGTACAATTACGAGAGAACGATTCTGAACGCTTATCTCGAGGTTTCGAACCAATTGTCGAACATCTCGAACTTGCAGAAAAGCTACGACTTGAAAACCCAACAAGTTCAGGCTTTGACGACTTCAATCGATATTTCGGGCGATTTGTTCCGATCTGCGAGAGCCGATTATCTCGAAGTCCTAATGACTCAACGCGACGCTCTCGAGGCCAAACTCGAACTCGTGGAAACCAAGAAAGCACAACTCAACGCTGTAGTAAACGTCTATCGCGATTTGGGCGGTGGATGGAAGTGATTTTTCAGAAACAATCACGTGGAAGAGTCGGTTTTTGCCGACTCTTTCTATTATGGTATAGCACTGTTTTGTTCGGATAATTCCTAACTTTAGGGAAAATTCCAACTTATGAAACGCATCGCATTACTCCTGATCGCCGTGGCTTTCGCGTCCTGTCAACAGGAAAAAAAAGACGCCGCCGCCGGTGAACAACCCTTTTTCGTTTTCGACAAAGTCGTACATTATCACAAAGACGTGACTAAAACCGGACTCGACAGTTTGTATGACAAAGAAGAAAAAACCAGAAACGACCTTGGCCTGATCCAGATCGTGAGCGGAAATGTCCCGACGAGCCCGAGAGATACTTTGTTCGTGAACAACATGGATATTTTAGAGTTCAGCAAACACGAGGTCGACGCTTCGAAAAATGCCGAACTTTCGAAGATCTTCTCCCAAAAAACATCCGATCTCGAAGCCGATAAAAACGACTGCAAACCACTTTACACAGATGTGCTGATCTTTCGCGAAAAAGGCAAAATCGTGGGCGTGGCCAAACTCGATTTCGAATGCAAACGCCAGCAAATGGTGGGAATGCGTTATCCGCCACAAACTTTTGGAAAGAATGGCGAATATGAAGAATTGAAGAAACTTTTATCAAATTGACGTTTAACCGATAACATGGAAATCCTCGTTTTTACGGGGATTTTTTATTTCCGATAGAAAGGAAAATTCGAAGCAAAAAAAATCCCCATCGAAAAGACGGGGATGATTTTCTTAGCTGAAATTGTCTTATTTCGCCGGAGTAGCTGCTTTAGCTGTGTCAGCTGCTGGAGCTGTTGCAGTGTCGGCCGCCGGAGCTGGCTCAACTGCCGGAGCAGTTGCTGTATCTACTGCTGTAGTGTCTGCAGCGGTTCCGTCAGCAGCACCTTCTTTACCTTTGCAAGATGCAAGTGTAGCAGTAGCTACCAAAGCGATCGCCACAAGACTAAGGAAACGATTTTTCATAATTAGTATCTGTTTAAAGTTTGCCTAAATATAGAAAAAATATAATCTGACTACAGAAATTGGCGTATTAAGTTTCGAAAAAACTGCCAACAGATGTTAAAATGGGCTATTTTTCGCATTGTTACGATATTTCGGATGTAACAAAATCCCGATCCAAAAGACTTACTCCTGTTTCAAATCTCTAAATTTGAAGTCTATCAGAAAATCATTAACCAAAATAGTATGACCAACAAAAACTTGATCAGAATCCCGATTTTGACCGGTGCCGCCTTGTTGTCGCTGGCTTCTTGCCAATCGGACAAAAAAGAGGAAACCATTTCGGGAATCCTTAAACAGAACATGGACACGATCGTGAAACCGGGCGACAACTTCGACGCTTACGTGAACGGTGCCTGGATGAAGAAAAACCAGATTCCGGCAGACAAATCGTCTTTCGGTGTGGCCGAAATCCTGGACGACGAAGCTCAGGAAAATGTCAAAAAAATCATCGAGGCTTCGGCCAAAGGTGATTTCAAAGACGGATCGAACGAGCAGAAAATCGGTGATTTCTACAATTCCTATATGGATCAGAAAGCGCGCGACGCCAAGGGAATTTCTCCTTTGAAATCTGAATTGGATGCGATTGACGCCATCAAGAATTACGACGAATTGGCCGCCCATTTCGGAAAAAACAACGCTGCCGGCGGAAGTGTTCCTTTCCAGGTTGGCGTGACAGAGGATTTCAAGGATCCAACGAAGTACATGCTTTACACCTGGCAAAGCGGAATCGGGCTTCCGGAGCGCGAGTATTACTTTCTGGCCGACGCTAAATCTGTCGAAATCAGAAACAAATACGTAGCTCACATCGAGAAAATGCTGGGCTTTTTGGGCGATAAGGACGCAAAAGCGAATGCCCAGAAAATCATGGCGCTCGAGACTGCGATCGCTTCTAAGCACATGACCAAAGAGCTTACGCGCGATGTGACCAAAATGTACAATCCGTACGAAATCGGGAATCTCAAAACAGAAACCCCGAATTTCAACTGGACTTTGTTCCTTGACAACGCGAAGATCAAAGGACAAAAAACCATCGTTTTCCCACAGGTCGCTTTCATGAAAGCCGTCGACAACATCATCAAAACGACGCCGCTCGACACTTGGAAAACCTGGTTGAAATGGCACGCGATACACGATTCGGCTACGATCCTTTCGTCTGACATAGACAAAGAGAATTTCGCGTTCTACGGAAAAACCCTTAGCGGAATGGAGAAACAGCGCGACCAATGGAGACGCGCGGTGAGTTTGGTAAACAGCAACCTTGGCGAAATCGTGGGCGAAGTTTACGTAAAAGAACATTTCTCTCCAGAAGCCAAAAAACGCATGGAAGAACTCGTTCAGAACTTGCTCAAAGCCTACGAGGAAAGCATCAAGGAATTGACTTGGATGACGCCTGAAACCAAAAAACAGGCTTTGGAAAAACTGTCGAAATTCACTCCAAAAGTTGGTTATCCAGACAAATGGAGAGATTATTCGGCTTTGAAAGTCGTAAAAGGCGATCTTTTCGGAAACATGCAGCGTTCGAACGATTTTGAATACAATAGACAGATTTCAAAATTGGGCAAAAAAGTAGACCGCGCAGAATGGGGAATGACGCCACAAACGGTAAACGCTTACTACAACCCGTCATTGAACGAGATCGTGTTCCCGGCCGCAATCCTGCAACCGCCATTCTTCGATTTGAAAGCTGATGACGCCGTAAACTACGGGTCTATCGGAGCCGTAATCGGACACGAAATCGGCCACGGATTCGACGATCAGGGAAGCTCATTCGACGGAGACGGCGTACTCAGAAACTGGTGGACAGAAAAAGACCACGCCGCGTTCAAAGAAAGAACCGGAGCATTGGTAAGCCAATACAGCTCATTCAAAGTTTTCCCAGACCTTAATGTGAACGGCGAATTCACCTTGGGCGAAAACATTGGCGATTTGGGCGGCGTGACTATCGCTTACCGCGCCTACAAAATCTCGCTCAAAGGAAAACCGTCTCCAAAAATGGACGGCTTCACGGGCGAACAGCGCTTTTTCATCGGATACGCACAATCGTGGCTGAGCAAGCAACGCGAGGAGTCTTTGAGAAATCAGGTGGCTTCAGATCCGCACTCGCCGGCTCACTTCCGCGTGAACGGAATCGTGCGCAACATTCCTGAGTTTTACGAGGCTTTCGGGGTTAAGGCTGGCGATAGTCTTTATTTGGCTCCTGAGAAGCGTGTTAAGATTTGGTAGTTTAGTGCTGAAGTGCTAAGGTGCTGAAGTGCTGAGCCGAAAAACTGAGCGTACTTACTTTTATA
>JBCNQO010000263.1:0-4168 GCA_039592825.1 Flavobacterium sp. | reverse complement strand
CGAAGATCGATTTTAGTGGGACGGTTCTGTCAGCGCGAAAACCTCCGTCGGAAGTGATTACCATAGAACACTCACAGTCGTTGATTCGCGCCGCAACAGCCGAAGCCGAAAATCCGGCAAAAACAACCGAGTGGATCGCCCCGATTCGCGCGCAAGCCAATACCGATACGGCAAGCTCGGGAATCATCGGAAGGTAAATACACACGCGGTCGCCTTTCTTCACGCCTTGTTCGCGCAACACGTTGGCCATTTTGCACACGCGCTCGTGAAGTTCGTTATAGGTGATATATTGGGCTTCTTCTTCGGGATTGTTGGGTTCGAAAATGATGGCTGTTTTGTTGCCACGGCGCGCCAAATGTCTGTCTACACAGTTTTTGACGATGTTCACCTTGGCGTTCACGAACCATTTGATGTCGGCTTCTGCCATGTCGAATTCCATGACTTTGTCCCACATTTGATACCACGTGAAGTTTTCTTCGGCAATTTTGCCCCAGAATTTACGAGGCTCGCGAATCGACTTATTATAATGCTTGAAATATTGTTCGAGATTGGCAATCTTGTAATAACTCATGGTCTGTTTTTTTGATACCTGATTTTTTACAGGCATTAATTTTCGTAAAGATAATTATATGGTGAATTTGTTGCGGTGTACTTTTGCTAAAAAAATATACATTTCTTTTTAATTTAAAGATTTAAAGATTTAAAGATTAAAAGATTGAAAGATTTTGTAGAGTCTTACACTGAGCGAAGTCTTTTGTGATTTTTCCTACATCTGTCGACACCCTGTCAGGGTTATAAACCCTGTCACCTTTTTAAACAGTGACAGGGTCCAATTTTTTATCGCGTCAAAATCTCAGGAACTCAGGAACTTTGCACTCAGGCACCTTGCACTCAGGAACCTCGCACTCCGGAACTCTCAAAGCCCAATCCGGTTCTTACCCACACCTTGCTTGCGGAACTCATTCCGGATTTCATCAATAATGACAGGATCGTCAATAGTGGAAGGCATCGAAAAACCAACACCGTCTGCAATGTTCGAGATGATTTTACGCAGAATTTTGCCTGATCTGGTCTTGGGCAAACGTTGCACGACAACTACATCTTTGAGTGAAGCCACCGCCCCTATCCTATTGCGGACCAATTCGATGACTTCCCGTTCCAATCGGTAACTTTCAATATCCTGACCAGCCTTGAGAACCACCAAGGCCAAAGGCAATTGTCCTTTGAGATCGTCGGCCATTCCCACGACGGCGCATTCAGCAACCGAGGCGTGAGACGAAACGATTTCTTCCATATCGGCTGTGCTCAGACGGTGTCCGGCCACGTTTATCAAGTCATCTACGCGACCCGTGATCGTGATATAATCGTCCTGATCTTTGTAACCGCCGTCGCCCGCGAGGTAAAATCCCGGGAATTTCTTAAAATAAGCGTTTTGGAACCTTTCCTCGTTTTCCCAAAGCCCGAGCATGTTTCCTGGCGGTAGCGGCAGTTTTATCACCACCAAACCTTCTTCCCCATTGGGCAACTCGCTTGCGTTCTCGGCAAAAATCCGGATGTCGTAACCCGGAACCGCTTTGCAGGCCGAACCCGGTTTGATGGGAAATTGTTCCAGACCGACGGGATTCGCTATCATAGGCCAGCCTGACTCGGTTTGCCACCAGTGGTCGATTACCGGAATCGGCACGTGTTTCTGGTACCATTCGAGCGTATTGGCGTCGCAGCGTTCTCCGGCCACGAACTGTACGCGCAATTTCGAAAGGTCGTATTGTTTGATGAATTCGCCATCGGGATCTTCTTTTTTGATAGCACGGATCGCCGTTGGAGCGGTAAACATCGTATTTACGCTGTGTTCAGAAATCACTCTCCAGAAAGTACTCGCATCTGGCGTTCGCACCGGTTTTCCTTCGAAAATGATGGTTTTGTTGCGGTTGATCAACGGCCCATAAACGATATAGCTATGACCGACCGCCCAGCCCATGTCAGACGCGGCCCAGAAAGTTTCCCCGGGTTTGGAATCGTAAATGTATTTCATCGAAAACTGCATCGCCACGGCATAACCGCCCGTATCGCGCACGATTCCCTTGGGTTTTCCGGTCGTGCCCGACGTATACAGAATGTACAACGGATGCGTGCTTTCCACGGGAATCCAATCGGCTTCTTCCGATCCATAGACCAAAGCATCATAATCGACATCGTATTTTTTGAACGGGATTCTTGCCCCGAGTTTTCTGTTGAGTACGACGACTTTTTTGGGTTTGTGGTTCGCGATTTCTATGGCTTCGTCCACCAAAGGTTTGTAGGCGATGAGTCTGTCGAATTCGATTCCCGACGAAGCCGTGATGATGCCTCGCGGTTTGCAGTCGTCAATTCGTATCGCGAGCTCGTTCGGCGCAAAGCCACCAAAAACCATCGAATGGATCACTCCTATTCTCGCGCAGGCCAACATGGCGAACATGGTTTGTGGAATCATTGGCATGTAGATGATTGCCGTATCGCCTTTCTTGAATCCTAACGAAACGAGTCCGCCGGCGAGTCTGGCCACTTCCGATTTCACTTCACCAAAAGTGAAATGTTTTACGGTCTGCGTTACCGGAGAATCGTAGATCAGTGCGATCTCATCCCCAAAACCGTCTTCAATATGTTTGTCAAGACACAAATAACAAGCATTCAATTCGCCATCTTGAAACCATTTCCCGTAGCCGTTTTCGTCGGTTTCGAGAATCGAACTTGGCTTTTTGTGCCATTTGATCGCTTCCGATTGCTCTTTCCAGAAAACTTCGGGCTGGCTTATGCTTTTGTCGTAAAATGCTTCGTGTTTCATGATTCGGATAGTTCGGCCGCCTTTTCGACGAGTTTCTTGACAGAAAAAGGTTTGGTCATATAAGCATCCGCGCCAAGCGAAAGCCCTTTTTCTATATCGGTTTGTTTGTTCTTGGCAGACAGGATCAGGATTTTGCTTTGGGAAAGCGCCTGTTCTTCCTTGACTTTCTCGATCACCGAATACCCGTCGAGGTTCGGCATCATGATGTCCAGGATCATCAGATCGGGAACTTCCTTTTTGGCGATCTCGAGCGCTTCTTTTCCGTCTCTGGCGATAAAAACCTGGTAATTCTGCTTTCGGAACGTGTATTCGAGCGACATGATGATGTTGGGTTCATCGTCCGCTATGAGTATTTTCTTCATCTTGTTGCTTTTTGGTAGGGATCGTAAAGGTAAAGGTAACGCCTTTGGGCGAATGGTTTTCTGCCCAGATGCGGCCTTTGTGAAGCGAGACGATCTGTTTGGAGATCGCCAGGCCAAGTCCGCTCCCGACGGGTTTTTTGGTATTCTGGTCTTTGGATTGGTAGAATTTGTCGAACACGAAGTCGATGTCTTCCGGGTTGATATTTCGTCCGTTGTTGTAAACCGAAATCCGGATCTCGTCCTGCTGTTTCTCTAGCGAAACCGTGATTCTGCCGCGGCTGTTGTCGGCAAATTTTATGGCGTTCGACAACAGATTCGTGATTACCTGAATGATGCGTTCCTCGTCAAACCAGATTATCGCGCGCGCTTCTTTGGTGTAGAACTCGAACTCGATCTGTTGCAGTTCCATGAGTTTGAGTGGCATTTCGAGCGACATTCTCAAGGTATGGACCAGATCGGTTTCGCCCAATTCCATCTGTTTTTTGCCCGACTCGAAGCGTTCCATGTCGAGAATCTTGTCAATAAGGCGGTTAAGTCGGTCGCTTTCGGTAATGATGTTTTGCAGGAATTGCTTCTGGAGTTCGCCCGGCATTTGTTCGTCGTCGTGCAGAATCTCGCTCGCGGCACGGATTGCGGTGATTGGCGTGCGAAGTTCATGCGTGACCGTATCGAGGAATTCGTCCTTTTGTTTGTCCTTGAAAATCAATGATTTGTTGGCCGACTCGAGCTGTTCGGACAATTCCTTGAGTTCCTGCGACTTCTCGATGAGTTTTCTATTGGTGATAAGATTCTGTTTGGATTCCTCGAGGATTTTCAAAACCTCGGGCAAACTGATCTTGTCTTCTTTGGTCACGCCTTCTATAAGGATTTTGGCCGATGCCGTTCCAATGTGTCCCGTAAGAAGGTTCTCTGCAAACTTGATCATTCTCGCATCTGCCATCGTTGCGTCGGCATCAATTCCGTATTTGAGATTGAAAATCCGGAA
>JBCNQO010000262.1:0-4203 GCA_039592825.1 Flavobacterium sp. | reverse complement strand
GGTTTTCGAGATCGAATGCGTTCATATCCATTTGACTTTCATTTTGAAAAAGGGTTTAATTTCCCTTTACGTAATCCTCTATTTTTTTGACGGCGTGGTGATAAGATGCCTTGAGTGCGCCTACGGAAGTGCCCAGAATTTCAGACATATCCTCGTATTTCATCTCCTGAAAATATTTCATCTTGAACACGAGTTGCTGTTTTTCGGGTAAAAGCGATACGGCCTTCTGGAGTTTCAGTTCCATTTCAGATCCATCATAATGCACGTCTGCCTGCAGGTTTTCTACGAGTTTGCTTTGGAGTTCTTCGTTGGAAATGCCGCTTTTTCTGGCTTTCTGGTTCAAAAACGTGATGGCCTCATTGGTTGCGATGCGGTACATCCACGAATAAAGTTTGCTCTCTCCCTTGAATCCGGAAAGGAACTGGAAAACCTTCACGAAAGTGTTCTGGAGCACGTCGTCTGCATCGTCGTGGTCGAAAACGATCGTACGGATGTGGTTGTACAACGGCCGTTTATAGTCGTGCACAAGTTTCCGGAACGCCTCGTTCTGCGTCTTCGGGTCGAGCAATCGCTTTATGAACTCCTGTTCTTCCAAACCGTCGATTTGAGGGTTAGACTCTTGCGGAGCCAAAAAGTTTAAACGCTATTGGATGGAAAATTCGTCTGTGCTTTGGGCGGCAGGTTTTGGTTTAGGCGCTGCCGGACGAACTGCTGTGGCAGGTTTTGGAGCCAAAGCGGGCACAGGCGCCGAGTAAGCCTTTAAAGGAAAGTAAATCTGGGTAACCCATTTCGACGGGCTTTTGGTATCGTCTATGTTCTTGGCCAAAACCTCGATCACGCGAATGTTCGGGTCGCGTTCCAGCGTGGCTCCAGAAATGTAGTTTTCGGCTCTTTTCCAGGCTTCGGCACGGTGCGAATAATCGCCATTGAGCGTAACTTTAATCGATTTCATCGTTGGGAATTCGCCGTAAGTCACGTCGCTGTGTTCGGCCGTGCGTACTTCTTCTTTTATGGGGATACAGACCGAGAAACGCGTCAGGTTTCTGGCCGTGTCATAAGAATTGAAAAGCACGAAAGGTTTCCCATTGGACTGGATGTCGTTCTTCTTGAAGAAATACTGCATTTTGGACAACATCACGCGCATGTTCTTCGGAGCATTTTCGATCGTGCTCAAAATCGACATCTGAAGGTATTTCGTACCACTTTTGTAAACCGTTCCGTTTTCTGTAATCGAGAAAGTGTTGATCTCGTAAACCAGCGTTTTGTCAAGGTTGGCGAGGCTTTGTTCGTTGAGCGCTCCCAAAAGTTTGTCCAGTCCGCCTTTGGTCACCGACTGCACTTTGTACCAGAAACCGACTTTTCCTTTGGTTCTCCAGGTGACTTTCGTGCCGCCTTTTACGGGCTCGAATTTCCAGAACATTTCCGAAGGCAGTCCGTTGAACTCCATTTTCTGGGACAGACTGTCTGTGTCTTTTGTATAAGTGTTGACGATTTTTCCCTGTCCGTCTGCTGATTTCCATGAAACCGATCCGCCTTTGCCCGAACTCACGGCCGGATAGGTGAATTTTACCGAAGCGTCGTCTTTGGTCCAGGAACTGAAGTTTTCCCAGTTCCGGAAGTCGTTCACATAGTTGAAAACGACGGCTTTTGGCGACTTGATCACCGCCGAACGCACCACGTCGTATTCGCCTTTCTGGGTGGCGACGAAAACCACGACGCCCACGAGCGCGAGTATCAACAGCAGGAAAATGTATTTGAGTATGCGCATTGGCGGCAATTGGCGTTAGTTGGAGCGCTAAAGTTATGAAACCGATTCCACAAAGAAAACCGACTTAGCGTTTCATATAGAATTTGATGGCGAACAAGGCCGCGATGAACAGCAGGAAAACGATAAGCACGCGGTAACTTCCTTTGTATTCGCGCTTGTGCAGTTTGGAATCGCGCCTGTACATTACGATAGACGCAACGATGAAACAAACCAGGAAAAGGCCGGCGAAAATGAGTTGTCCCTGTGAAAACATTGTGTATAAATTTCGTGCAAATGTAGCCAATACGAAGCAGTTCGTCACTACTTTCGGGAAGTATAAAATTGAACAAAAATGCAGAAACAACTCGACTGTGTAAAGGAATTCCATACGGCTTTCAACATTGGATATGCCGAAGCTCCAAAGGGCGATTTGGGAGAAAGCAAAAACCTGCTGCGCTTTAACCTCATGAAAGAGGAAAACGAGGAATATCTCGAGGCGGTACAAAACAACGACGTGGTAGAAATCGCCGACGCTTTGGGTGACATGCTCTATATTTTGTGCGGAACGATCATAGAACACGGGCTTCAGCACAAGATCGAGGAAGTTTTCGACGAGATCCAGCGCAGCAACATGAGCAAATTGGGGCAAGACGGAAAACCTATTTACCGCGAGGACGGAAAGGTCATGAAAGGCCCGAATTATTTTAAGCCTGATTTTTCTAAGATACTTGGGGAAGTGGTTTAAGAGGAAGTTCCAAAATCCCAAATCCCAAGCTCCAAATTCCAAATCTCAATAGTTGCAACTAATTGATGGTTTGAACGATAAAAGCCACGAATTCACGAATGTATTTTCAATGATTGCATTCTTGAATTCGTGGCTTAACTTTTAACAAAAGGTACAGATTTTCTGTAATGGACATATTTCGTAAATCCCGATCTTACCTTCAGGAATGGGCGATTGTATCCCTACGAAATTCTGAAAACAGTGCTTTACAGAAAACACGTAAAAAATGTTAAACGTTTCTTTAGCGGTTGATTGAAGAATTCCAGAGAAGAATAAAATCCTAAAGCAAAAAAAATCCCGTCAGCACCAAGCAAACGGGATTCCCTAATTATCAATTGTTAATTATCAATTATCAATTATCAATTAAACCTTCACCATCCATCCAAAATTGTCTTTCGCAACACCGTATTGAATATCGGTCAGTTTTTCTTTGAGTTGGGATGCGTACGAATTTTCGATTTTTGGGAGTTCGTAGTAAACATCGTCGTAGCTAAAACCTACAATTGGGTTTACGACTGCAGCCGTTCCTGCACCAAAGACTTCCTTGAGTTCACCGTTTTTGGCCGCTTCTACAAGTTCTGCTACCAAAACAGAACGTACTTCCACGTTTATTCCGTCGCGTTTGGCAATGTCGATGAGACTTTTTCGGGTTACGCCGTCAAGGATACGCTCGCTTGTTGGCGCGGTCAGCAAAGTGTCGCCGATGCGGAAGAAAACGTTCATCGTTCCGGCTTCCTCGAGTTTGGTGTGCGTGGCGTCGTCTGTCCAGATGATTTGCTGGAAACCTTTCTCGTTGGCGAGTTTGGTAGGGTAGAACTGGGCCGAATAGTTTCCGGCAGCTTTCGCGGCACCGATTCCGCCGTTTGCCGCGCGGCTGTAATGCTCGGCTATGATCACTTTCACTTCTCCCGAATAATAGGATTTTGCCGGCGAAAGGATTACCATGAACCTGTATTGTGTTGATGGCGCGGCCACGACTCCGGAGCCGATCGCGATCATGAATGGTCTTATATATAAAGTGTTGCCTTTGCCTTTTTTGACCCAATCGCGTTCCAGGTCAAGCAACTGTTTCAAGCCGTCCATGAAGATCCATTCGGGCACTTCTGGCATGGCGAGTCGCGTAGCCGATTTGTTGAAACGCTCGAAATTCTGGTCCGGACGAAACATCCAGACGCTGTCGTCTTCGTGCTTGTAGGCTTTCATGCCCTCGAAAATCGCCTGTCCGTAGTGAAAAACTTTGGCCGACGGATCGAGAGTGAAAGGCTCGTACGGTTTGATGAGCGGTTTTTCCCAGGCGCCGTTGCGGAAATCGCAAGTGAGCAAATGGTCTGAAAAAATGTTACCGAATACGAGGTTTTCGAAATCTACCGAGTCGATTTTGGTGCCAGAAGCGCGAACTATATCGATTTCGTTTGTTGCATTGACATTCATTCTGTTAGGGTTTTAAAGTGATTCTAGTCCGTAAGTTGTTGTTTGTTAGGTTTGTACGGTTGAATCTTTAGGTTGTGTTGGTGACTTGTTGTCAGTTCGGCTAAAATAGTGAAAATTTTTTGGAGTTCCTGAGTGCCGGAGTTCCTGAGTGCCGGAGATTGTAATTGAACAAATTATGCCGTTGGGCGAACTTCCTGAGTTCTTTGGGGTTCCATGTTTTTTTGGGATTTTGATTTGAAGC
>JBCNQO010000261.1:0-4213 GCA_039592825.1 Flavobacterium sp. | reverse complement strand
ACCGTCGGTGGTTTGTACCGTACGCAATGGGTCGGAGCTGTAGGCGCGCCTAAAACCGTTACGGCATTCTTGCACGCGCCAGTCGCAAATAGGGTAGAAGCCGGCGTTTCATTGGTGAGCGACGAGATTGGTGACGTGGTAAAAGAGAACAACCTTTATGCCGACGTGGCTTATGTGATTCCTACCGGGGAAACGACCAAATTGTCATTTGGTATTAAAGCGGGAGCGACTTTCTTTAGCGCGAACTTCAACGGTTTTCAGTATTCCGATACTGATCCAGATCCGGCTTTTGCGAACAACATCAGCAGAACTTTCCCGAATGTGGGCGTCGGAACTTACTTCTTTGGAGAGAATTATTACCTCGGTGCTTCGGTTCCGAACTTGCTTCGCACGAAACACCTGGAACACCAAGACGCGATCTCAACTATTGGTGTTGAGGAAATCCATTATTTTCTTACCGGAGGTTATGTTTTTACCTTATCGGATAACATGAAACTAAAGCCAGCCACAATGGTGCGAGGCGTAAAAGGCGCACCGATGGCATTCGACATTACGTTGAACACGCTTTTGTACAACCGTTTCGAGCTTGGTGCCGGATACCGTTTGGACGATTCCATCAGCGGGCTCGCCGGATTCTATGTGACGCCAGATTTGAGAATAGGCTATTCTTACGATTACACGCTTACCAATCTTGGAAATTTCAATTCCGGAACACATGAGTTTTTCCTGATCTGGGATCTGAATCTGAACAATATTTTTGGAGGGAAAGGTTTTGATAAATCGCCGCGATTCTTTTAAACCCATGAAGAAGACACTACTTGCCATACTGACGCTTTTGATAGGATTTTGCTCCTTTGCCCAAACCAAGGCGAGCAAGAGCAAGGCCGACGCTTTGTTCAAGAAACGCAACTATCTCAAAGCTGCCGCGATGTACGAACAGCTCAAACCGAGCAACGAGATTTTGCAGAATCTGGGCGATTGTTATTACAACAATTACCTCATGAAAGACGCCGTACGCGCTTACGCCCAATTGTACCTGAACAAGAAGGAAACCGATAGCATCGACAAGGAATACCTGTTCAAATACGCCCAATCGTTGATGGGAATCGAAAGCTACCAAAGAGCCGATTCTATCATGGCGTTTTACACGGGTTATCCGGTAGACACGCCGAGTTTCCGTGCGAACCAACAGTTCAACGTGCCTTACGATTACGTGATCCAACCCATGACGCGCAGCACGAGCAATGGCGATTTCGGGATGTCTTTCTTTGGCGATAAAGTGGTTTTCGCGTCTTATCGTTCAGCCCAGGGAAATTACGGGTGGAACGACAAACCGTATCTCGATCTGTTCGAAGCGGTCGTAGACGACAAGGAACAACTCAAGAAAATCATGCCGTTCCCGAAAGAGATCAACTCGAAAACGCACGAGAGTTCGGCGACTTTTTCGGCAGACGGACATTTCATGTACTTCAACAGAACGGGCAAAAAGAAAGTGAATGTGGGCGACGACAAGTTTGCCACAGTGCGCATCATGAGAGCGGAATTCGTCGACGGGAAATGGACGAACGTGACCGATTTGCCATTTAATTCGGAAACTTTTTCAAATCAGCATCCGGTACTTACCAAAGACGGCAAACGCCTGTATTTCTCGAGCGATCGCGAAGGCGGAAAAGGTTCGTTCGACCTTTATTACGTCGATGTGAATGCAGACGGAAGTTTCGGCGCACCACAGAATCTGGGAGAAATCATCAACACCAAACACCGCGAGCAATTCCCGTTCATTTCAGACGATGGAAAAGTGCTGTATTTCGCCTCAGACGGACATCAAGGTCTCGGCGGACTCGACATTTTCTATTCGAGACAATACGAAAGCGGTTGGGACAAACCCGTGAACCTCGGCGAGACGATCAACTCGAGTGCAGACGATTTCGCTTACGCCGTAAACGAGAAAACAGACAAAGGCTATCTGTCGTCCAACAGAAACAAAGGTACAGACAACCTTTACGGCTTTACGCGTTTCGAGAACGAGGCGAGTTATATGGTAGAAGGAGAAGTCAAGGACAAGAACACCAAAAACCTGCTTCCGGGAACTACTGTCTCGCTTTACGACGAAGCGAACAATCTCGTTGGGACAATGGTAGTAGGCCAAAAAGCAGATTACGTTTTCAAGACCAAACCGAACACCAAATACCGAATCGAGGCCGTCAAGGATTTCTACATTCCGCATAGCGAGGAATTCGTGACCAACGAAGAAGGAAAAATGCGTTACACGATCGAGCTTTTCGTGGAATGCTACGACGATGCCGAAGAAATCATCACGCGTCGCGACGACGGACGCATCCAGATCCAGATGGAGAACATCTATTTCGATCTGAACAAATGGGAAATCAAGCCAGAAGCTGCGGGCGTACTTAATACGCTTTTTGAGCTTCTCAAGAAATATCCGGCCATGGAAGTCGAGCTCGGCGCCCATACCGACTCAAGAGCCACCAATACCTACAATCTAGTGCTTTCGAACCGTCGTGCGCAAGCTGCTGTTGATTATCTCGCCGGCAAAGGCATCGACCGCAAGCGTATGAAACCGAAAGGATACGGAGAAGAAGTGCCTTTGGTGAACTGCGGCACAGATCGTCCGTGTACCGAACAGGAACATTCAATTAACAGACGTTGCGAATTCATCATCCTTAAGTAAGGAACCCGAATAAAGGAAGTTGTTGTTAATTTTATAGTAGTTTAAAGAGGAAAAGTCGCTGTGGGAAGCGACTTTTCTGTTTTTCAGTGTAATAGAAATCTTATATTTGAGAAAAGACGAATCGCGATGCACACCAAAAGATTGCTTTTATTTCTTGCTTCGGCGTTTGTGTCGCTTTCGTTCACTTTCAGCAAAGTCGTGATTTTCGAGTTTGAATATCCGACAGAAAACGAAACGACAATCAAGCTCGAATCGGATATGTTGTCGAAATTCGAGAGCAAATGGCGAGACGAAGATTACTACTGCCTGAGCAAACCGATTTATCCCAACGGCATCAAATGTTCGGTTTTGTACAGCAAATTGTCCAAAGAACAGAAAGCGAAATTCGTCGACGGTGCTAAAGCTGCGAAAGGTTCGTCGGGAAACAGTCCGATTTACGCATTAGAGTTTTTCTCGAATTCCGATAAGTCCAAAAACGAAGAAACCAACCGCAATTTCTGGGGAAAACCTACAGACGATTTTATGTTCCGTCAAGCGGATGTTTCGGTGAACGATCACATAAAACTGAAACACATGTACGCTTTCGCGATGGTTGCCGACGACATTTTTGTGAACGTACATCTGTCGAAAAAGAATGCCACGGCCGGCGATTCCATTTTCATGCGGTCGATTCTTTCGTCGGTTTCCAAAATAAAAAGATAAGTCGCCAATGAGAACACTTTTTTCGCTTTTACTGACGATCGTGCTGGCTTCGTGTGCGTCGAACAAACCCAAGTCGTCAGCCGACTCGACTTCCCGTGAAACCAAAACCTGGCTCATCGACGAACCTTTGTTTCCGGGTTATTCCGATTCGAGAGCGCTGGACGAAAAAGTCGTAAAAAGCTACCAATCGATTCTCGCGAAAAATCGGTCGGCCAAAGTCAAATCGATGGCGTCCGTCGGGCTTCCAACCTTGAAAAATGCGTCCAACCAAAATCTGTCGGGACTCGTTTTCTATCAGGAAAAATCCCAAAGCGATTATCTCGTCGAAACAAAAGTCGAGGTCGTGAAGTTCAATAAAGAACAGCTCAAGCAAAAAGGCGAGGTGAAAGGCTATGCGGAATTCGTCGTGACACTCAAAGTCTACGATCTTCACGCGAAAAAAATGGTGTACGACCATTCCGATACTTACACCAACCAAGATCCCGAATACGACGCTTCCCAGGATTCGGACTGGAATGTGGCATTGGGTGAAATCGCGGGTTATGACAGTTCGCTTGTGGCGATTCGGGATGCTTTGCGAGGTTCGCTTTCGGCCAGCATTCAGACTATGGCTTCGGATTTTCAAAACAAGACCAATTAGCGTCCAATCGCCGTTCGTCGCAACAATCCGCTGCACATCGAAATTCCAAAACAACTTCCGGCCGCTTTTCTATCTTTGATGCGAAAACTTCAAAAAGTGAAAGCAAAACTACTTTTCCACATTGCCGTTTTATCGATTTTTCCTGTGCTTCGCGCCCAATCGGTTTGGCCGGCCCAAAG
>JBCNQO010000260.1:0-4219 GCA_039592825.1 Flavobacterium sp. | reverse complement strand
TGTTTCAGGGCGGTTTTTGACACATCAAAAACACATCAATCGGCGGCGCTGTAAGACCTAACAGACTTATTAAGTCTGTTAGGTCTTACAAAGTTCGGACGCAAACACGGGATTCGCTTACAGAAAATCTGTAAAAATTGTTAAAGTTGATTTTGTCGAATTTGCCTTGCTTAACAATCGGTGCTAGCCGTTAGAAAGAAAGCTAGCGCATATCGCTTGTGACTTATCGAAAGATTTGCATTCAAAAGCATTATATAGTTGTATCGTGTTGATTTGTAGTTTGCAACGTTGATAAAAAAAGTAGATTTGCAAGAAAAAAACAATGAAGACAACAATTAGTTCCATTTTAATTTTTTGTTGGATTTTCGTTGGTGCCCAATCAAGTTGGAAGCCTTTGGGGCCAGACGATTTCAACCAGGCTTCTGTAGGTCCGACCAATAGCAACTCAGATATTGTAGATAGCAACCGGTTGGTCGTTAAGAACGGAATAGTCTATGTTGTAAACGTGGAATCGTCGCTTTCGTCTTCGCAAAGGTCATACATGTTGAATGTTTTTAACGGGTTTTGGAGTCATTTCAAATCACCTTTCACTTCTTCGTCGAATCTGCCAGGATTTGAAGTTCGCGTGGATTCGTCAGGCTCGGTTTATCTTATGTGTTTCGATGAAATGGATGCAAACAAACTGAAGTTGGCAAAATTCGACGGGAATTCGTGGGTTTTGGTTGGAGGAACGCCGTTGTCGGAAACCGCCGATGGAGCAATAAGGTTGGAATTGGACCCTGATGACAAGCCTGTGGTTTATTACGGGGAATCCGGCCAGGCTGTCGTTAAAAAGTTCGATGGCACGAGTTGGGTTGCGATTCCGTCCACAGATATCGAGCCTTCCGGATTTCTCAAAATTGACAGCGCCGGCAATATTTTCATCGCTTACGGCACAAGCGGAAACCAAACTATCGTAAAAAAATACACGGGAAGTTTTTGGGAAGAAGTCGGTCTTACCGGATTTGCAAATGGCCCTACTACATTTTGCCTGCAAAACGATCTTCCGGTGGTTGCGTCAGGGCAAACAATCAGGAAATTCGACGGAACGGGATGGGCTACTTTGCCTTTTTTGTCAAATTACTACAGTTCGATGAGATTGTCAGTAGATGCGAACAATTCGCTTTACGCCTCTTACACTACCACGGAACTCATATCCAAACGCATCCAAAAGCTCAACGGCTCCTCTTGGACGACGGTAAAAAACCAAGTTTCGTACGGGCCTTTGTCGATTGGTTTTGACGGGGGTACGCTCTATGAACTATTCACGAAGACCGATAATTATCCGCTTGTGATGAAGCAAGCCGGGAACAACTGGTTTTATCTCGGACATCAGTCCAACATGCTTGGAACCAATCACGACATGACACTGTTCAACGACTATCCTTTGGTGTGTTATCAAAAAAATAGTCTTGGTGTTTCCGCAAAGCTTTTTATTTCCAGATACGATATTTCGGGAGTCTGGACCGAAAGTCAAACCGCGGTGTCAGAATCGGTGGTGCTGAATTCCCGTATGGGTAAAGACAATCTGGGCAATGTTTATGTGGCTTATTTGAACGACATCAATTCGAGCTACTACAATCCGAACACAAAAGTGACGGTAAAGAAAAGCGTCGGAAACTCATGGGAAGTCGTCGGAGGCCTGAATTTCTCGCTAGAAGCCGGTCAATATTTTGACTTTGCCTTTAACAATGCGAATGAGCCACACGTAATTTACAAATCGGGTCGCGTGCAAAAGTTCAACGGATCAACCTGGGAATTGGTAGGCGGAACAGCTTTCAACGGAGATCTCGACGTGAAAATGGCCTTTAGTCCAACAGACGAACTTTACGTCATGCACGAAGGCGTATCTGTTAAAAAACGCAATGGAAACGGCTGGGAATTCCTGGATCAGGCTACATTGTCGAACTTTCCGGGCGCGACTCTCCCTCAAATCCTTTTCGATGGGAATGATTTGTGGATCGCGTTTTTGGATTCGGGCAAAAACATCCACGTAATGAAGAACGTTTTCGGAAATTGGGTGCAGATGGGAGCGACCATAGAAACTCAGGTTGGATGCACTTTCATGGAGCTCAAGACAGACAACAATCACGTTCCGACGCTAATTTTTAACCCGAACTACAGATGTCTTTCGAAGTGGGCTGTCGGTCAAGGCGTTTGACGGTTCCGATTGGCAGACGATAGGCGAGGAGTCGTTTTCGGTAGGTCAGAGCGTTTTTGGACGCATCGCCTTTACAAATGACAATACGCCGGTTGCGACATACGTTGCGCCAAATGGCATATTCGGGAAGTATTTCGGTGAATCGGGTTATCTGTCACAAGAAGATCATGGGGCTTTCGCGAGTGAAAAACTTACCGTTTATCCCAATCCAGCTGCATATAAACTTTCGATTGTTTCTAAAGAAGATGTCCTATCGGCACAAGTTTTTGATTTGTCCGGAAAAAGAATCTTCGGTGTAGAAAATTCGAATGAGATTGATGTAAGCGTTTTGCAACATGGAATTTATTTCGTCCGCGTTACCACAGACTCGCAATCGACAAGTATAAAGTTCCTGAAAAAATAACAGGTTAAAAAGCAGTGTTTTAGGCGGGGAGTCGTTTCAAATATTCAAGGTCATCACTTTTTTTGCCGGAAGTTAATGCGTACTTTTGCGCCAAATTTTCGACTTTAATCAAAAATCAGATATGAGTACTACAACTTTGCCTTACGTGGCGTACAAAGTGAAAGATATTTCCCTTGCGGCTTGGGGACGTAAAGAAATCGAATTGGCCGAGGCTGAAATGCCAGGACTGATGTCGCTTCGCAAGGAATTCGGTGCCGAGCAGCCGTTGAAAGGCGCGCGCATCGCCGGATGTTTGCACATGACGATCCAGACCGCTGTTTTGATCGAGACTTTGCAAGCGCTTGGAGCTGAGGTGACTTGGTCTTCTTGCAACATTTTCTCTACGCAAGACCACGCTGCCGCTGCAATTGCAGATGCGGGAATCCAGGTTTATGCCTGGAAAGGTTTGAACGAGGAGGAATTTGATTGGTGTATCGAGCAGACGCTTTTCTTCGGCGAAGACCGCAAGCCATTGAACATGATTCTTGACGATGGTGGCGATTTGACGAACATGGTTTTGGATCGTTACCCAGAATTGGTTGCCGACATCAAAGGTTTGTCTGAAGAGACTACGACTGGTGTTCACAGACTTTACGAGCGCGTGAAAAACGGAACGTTGCCAATGCCGGCAATCAACGTGAACGACTCGGTTACAAAATCGAAATTCGACAACAAATATGGTTGTAAGGAATCGGCTGTTGATGCGATCCGTCGTGCGACTGACGTTATGTTGGCAGGAAAGCGCGTTGTGGTTTGCGGATACGGTGACGTGGGTAAAGGAACTGCGGCTTCTTTCCGTGGAGCTGGTTCAATCGTGACTGTAACTGAAATCGACCCGATCTGCGCTTTGCAAGCTGCAATGGACGGTTTCGAAGTGAAGAAACTTGACACAGTTGTTGGGAATGCCGACATCATCATCACGACTACAGGTAACAAAGACATCGTAATCGGAAAACACTTCGAGGCGATGAAAGACAAGACTATCGTTTGTAACATCGGTCACTTCGACAATGAGATCGACATGGCTTGGTTGAACAAAAACCACGGTGCGTCTAAAATTGAGATCAAACCTCAGGTTGACAAATACACGATTGCAGGAAAAGACATCATCATCCTTGCAGAAGGTCGTTTGGTGAATCTTGGTTGCGCAACCGGTCACCCGAGTTTCGTAATGTCAAACTCGTTCACGAACCAGACTTTGGCTCAGATCGAGTTGTGGAAAAACAGCGCGGCTTACGAAAACCTCGTTTACATGTTGCCAAAGCACCTCGACGAGAAAGTTGCTGCTTTGCACCTTGCGAAATTGGGCGTTGAGCTTGAGACTTTGAACGATGAGCAAGCAGCTTATATCGGTGTTGAGGTTCAAGGACCATTCAAACCAGAATATTACCGTTACTAAGATTTGCAGATTTTCGGATCTTCGAATTTAAAGATAGAAACCCTCGCAGCGATGTGAGGGTTTTTTTGTGGATTTGTCTTTGCAAACTTTAACAATTTCTACAGATTTTCTGTAACTGATTGTCAGTCAAGTGCCCGAACTTTGCCAGACCTAACAGACTTAGTAAGTCTGTTAGGTC
>JBCNQO010000026.1:0-8945 GCA_039592825.1 Flavobacterium sp. | reverse complement strand
CGTGAAAATCCAAAAGCAAAGCGAAAAATCCGTGTGATCCGTGTAAACCTGTGAATCCGTGAATCCGTGGCAAAAAAAAACCGGAAGAAGTCCGTCCCAAAAATGAGCAACAGAGTAATGGATTCGAACCTTTCGATCACGAACACGCGATCCTAAAAAAAGCTGTCACGGATTAAAGGATTGGAAGGATTCGATACAGAAACAGAATCAAAATCCAAACAATAAACTTCTCAAATCCCTGAAATCCCCGACTAGAGCAACGCGACTGGCTGAAAGCAATCCGCGGCAAAAAAATTATCGAGAGTGTTATAGAACTCAAAGCTTCTCAAAAATTTGCGCCCAAATCTGTGCAAATCCAAAAAGCGAAGCGAAAAATCCGTGCGATCCGTGAAAATCCGTGCATCCGTGGCAAAAAAAACCGGACGAAGTCCGTCGCCAAAAAAGAACAAATTCGCGCCTAAAAAACAAACATACAAACGCCAAAAACACGAACAAACCAAACAACAGGTTCCAAACCACAAAATAGCGGTTGACAAGCAAAAACAACCCAAAAACCAACACCCCAAAACATTACTAATTATTGACCATTAATTGCTAATTGTCAATTATATTTGCAAACCTAATTTCAAATCATGATCAAGATAACATTGCCCGACGGCTCGGTAAAAGAGTTTGAGAATGGCGCGACCCCGATGGACGTGGCCAAAAGCATTAGCGAAGGTTTGGCCAGGAACGTGATTTCTGCCGCATTTAACGGTACCACCGTTGAAACCGAAACGCCACTCACGACCGACGGTTCTTTGGTTCTTTATACATGGAATGACAAAGACGGGAAAAAGGCGTTCTGGCATTCCACTTCACACGTTTTGGCCCAGGCGTTGCAGGAAATCTATCCCGGCGTAAAATTGACGATCGGACCAGCAATCGACAACGGTTTCTATTACGACGTCGATTTTGGCGACATCAAGATTTCCGATGCCGATTTCAAGGCGATCGAAGACAAGATGCTCGAGATCGCGCGCGGCAAATACGAGTTCAAGATGCGTTCTGCTTCTAAGGCCGATGCGCTTGCTTTTTATCAGAAGGAGAACAATCCATATAAGGTAGAATTGATCGAAAACCTGCAAGACGGAACGATCACTTTCTGCGACCATTCGACGTTTACCGATTTGTGCCGCGGCGGACACATCCCCAACACCGGAATCATCAAGGCGGTAAAAATCATGTCGGTTGCAGGTGCTTACTGGCGTGGAGACGAGAAGAACAAACAGCTTACGCGCGTTTACGGCATCTCGTTCCCGAAACAGAAAGATTTGACCGATTACCTCGAACTTCTGGAAGAGGCCAAACGCCGCGACCACAGAAAGCTCGGAAAAGAACTCGAATTGTTCGCTTTCTCGCAGAAAGTTGGGCAAGGTTTGCCTTTGTGGTTGCCAAAAGGTGCCGCATTGCGCGACCGTTTGGAGCAATTCCTTAGAAAAGCCCAGAAAAAAGCGGGTTACGAACAAGTCGTTACGCCACATATCGGCCAGAAAGATTTGTATGTGACTTCGGGGCACTATGCGAAATATGGAGCCGATTCTTTCCAGCCGATCCACACGCCGGCCGAAGGTGAGGAATTCCTACTGAAGCCAATGAACTGTCCGCACCACTGCGAGATTTACGCCGTGAAGCCTTGGTCTTACAAGGATTTGCCAAAGCGTTATGCAGAATTCGGAACGGTTTACAGATACGAACAATCGGGTGAATTGCACGGACTTACACGTGTTCGCGGATTCACTCAGGACGATGCCCACATTTTCTGTACGCCAGATCAGTTGGACGCCGAGTTCAAGAACGTGATCGACCTTGTGTTGTATGTTTTCGGATCTCTTGGATTCGAGAATTTCACGGCTCAGGTTTCGGTTCGCGACCTGAACAATCCGGACAAATACATCGGTTCTGTAGAGAACTGGGAAAAAGCCGAGCAGGCGATCATCAACGCGGCCCGCGACAAAGGGTTGAACTACGTGATCGAATCGGGCGAGGCAGCTTTCTACGGACCGAAACTCGACTTTATGGTGAAAGACGCTTTGGGTCGCCAGTGGCAATTGGGAACAATCCAGGTAGATTACAACTTGCCGGAGCGTTTCGACCTGACTTACAAAGGATCGGACAACGAATTGCACCGTCCTGTAATGATTCACCGTGCGCCCTTCGGATCTATGGAGCGTTTCATCGCGATTTTGCTCGAGCATACGGCAGGAAACTTCCCACTTTGGCTAATGCCGGAACAGGCTATCATCCTGTCTTTGAGCGAGAAGTATGAAAATTATGCGAAAAAAGTTTTGGAATCGCTAGAAAATCACGAAATTCGCGCCCTAATTGACAATCGCAACGAGACTATCGGTAAGAAAATCCGTGAAGCCGAAACCAAAAAGTTCCCTTTCATGCTTATCGTTGGGGAAGAAGAAGAGAAAAACGGCACGATTTCGGTAAGACGCCACGGCCAGGAAGGCAAAGGAAACGTCACCGTAACGATCGAGGAATTCGCGAAGATGGTCAATGACGAAATCAGCACAACACTCAAGACTTTCGGGTCTAACTAACACTAAATCAAAGTATAACTTAATTTTTTAAAGCCATAGCATTAAGAAGTAACAACAGGGGTCCGGCCCGTGTAGAAAAAAAGGATGCGCACCGCATCAACCAGCATATTCGCGGGGTTCATGAGATCCGTCTCATTCGCGAAGGTGCAGAGCCAATCGTCATTAAGTTGACCGAAGCTTTGAAAATGGCAGACGAGCAAGAACTCGATTTGGTAGAGATTTCTCCAAACGCTGTTCCGCCCGTTTGTAAAATCATGGATTACAAGAAGTTCGTCTACGAGCAGAAAAAACGCGATAAAGCCCTCAAAGCCAAGTCGACGCAAGTGACGATCAAGGAGATCCGTTTTGGTCCTCAAACCGACGACCACGATTACGACTTCAAGCGCAAGAACGCCGAGAAGTTCCTTAAGGAAGGGTCCAAAGTGAAAGCTTTCGTATTCTTTAAAGGACGTTCGATCATCTATAAGGATCAAGGGCAGATCTTGCTTTTGAAACTCGCAACCGACCTCGAGGAATGGGGAAAAGTTGAAGCGATGCCGGTTCTTGAAGGAAAGCGTATGATCATGTTCATCGCACCGAAGAAGAAAAAATAACAGAAGCAGTGGCAGTTGCAGTTGCAGAATTGTAACGGATATTTGCCACAATCACTGAAACCTAGCCCGGATATAAGCGGTTAGCCTTTTGAAGGAAACAGCCAGATTTTTCGCTTTTGCGGAAGCGACCAGAGGAAGCTCTTCGCAAATGCTGAAAAAACGGCGGTTTTCAAGAAAGCTAAAAGCGGATAGCCGGATTAAGCTTCTAAAAAAAACTCCGGCACACTTGCACTCAGGTACTCCGGCACTAACAAAAAGTAAGTCAAACCACAATAATTAGGAATTATGCCTAAAATGAAAACCAAATCCAGCGCCAAGAAACGCTTCAAAGTGACAGGTTCTGGAAAAATCAAAAGGAAACACGCTTTCAAGAGCCACATCCTTACCAAGAAGTCTAAAAAGCGTAAGCTTGCTTTGACTCATTCAGCATTGGTTCACCCAACTGACGAAAAGAGCGTAAAACAACAATTGCGTCTTATCTAAGAACAAGATGTTGTCGTCAACCGAAAGCCGGTTGATCGGTTAATCATTTATAACCCTGTATCGGGCCCACAAAGTTCCTTCGATTCAATTCAGGACGCCTGCTGCAAAAAACAAGAAAAGTATGCCAAGATCAGTAAACTCCGTAGCTAAAAGAGCTCGCAGAAAAAAAGTATTGAAGCAAGCCAAAGGTTTCTTTGGTCGTCGTAAAAACGTTTGGACAGTTGCCAAAAACGCTGTCGAGAAAGCAATGCAGTACGCTTACCGCGACCGCAAAGCGAAAAAGAGAAATTTCCGCGCGCTGTGGATCCAACGTATCAACGCTGGTGCACGTCTAGAGGGAATGTCTTACTCTCAGTTCATGGGTCAGACGAAAAAAGCGGGTATCGAATTGAACCGTAAAGTTCTTGCCGACCTAGCGATGAATCACCCAGAGGCTTTCAAAGCCATCGTGAACAAAGTAAAATAAACGTTTTTATAAACTAGGAATGACTTACTCAAGATCCCGCTCACAAGGCGGGATTTTTTTTGCTGAAATTCCAAATTCCAAGCTCCAAATTCCAAGCTCCAAATTCCAAGCTCCAAATTCCAAGCTCCAAATTCCAATCTGATCCAAGTAGAAATGACTCCAATTTCGCACAATTTGGAATTTTATTTGGGCGTTGCGCCGGCAAAGACCGCGGGGAACTTTTGACGGTAAAACTTGATTTGGGCTCCGAGCGCTCCCGAGGCTTCGGGAGAGGAGCCGGCGCCGGGCTTCCGGCTTTATCTTTACGGGCTTGCTGCACCGCCCTTAAAAAAGGATAACGCCTCAAATCCCTAACGCGACCCCGTTTTCAAAACAGCATTCTGTAATTTCTCCTTACCACAAAAAGACGGTTTCAAAACTCGCCCGACTGTCAACAAAACGCTAAACTTCCCACTAAATTCGGCCATTCACACAGATTTGCGTAACTTCTGAAAAACTAAGAAAACGCAACTCATGAACATCGAAATACGCAACCTCACCCTAGCCGATTACCACGATCTGAACGAATCCATGCGCGAAGCCTACGACACCATGGGCGGAGAAGTCTGGGGCAAAGCCAGCATAAACAGGTTGCTCAAACTCTTTCCCGAAGGCCAACTTTGCATAGCCGTAGACGACCGCGTGGTGGCTTGCGCGCTCTCGATAATTGTCGACTACGACGAGTTCGGCGACAAACACACTTATAGATTAATCACCGGAGATTATTCGTTCTCGACGCACGACCCAAAAGGCGACACACTTTACGGAATCGAAATTTTCGTGCACCCGGAATTCCGTGGATTAAGACTTGGACGACGTTTGTACGAAGCCCGAAAAGAACTGTGCGAAAGCCTGAACCTCAAGAGCATCATCGCCGGCGGCCGCATTCCGGGTTATCACCAATATTCATCGGAACTTTCACCTAGACAATACATCGACAAGGTCAGGAACAAAGAGATTTACGATTCGACGTTGACGTTTCAGATGGCCAACGATTTCCACGTGCGCAAAGTGCTACAGAACTATCTCCCGGGCGATCACGAATCGAAGGAATTCGCCACTTTGATCGAATGGAACAACATCTATTACCAAGGCATTCACGCTTCGGCTCACTCGTCCATGAAAATACGGCTGGGATTGGTACAATGGCAAATGCGACTTTTCCCGGATATGGACGCCTTTTACGAACAAGTTGAGTTTTTCGTAGATGCGGTGAGCGGCTACCAATCGGATTTCATCCTGTTCCCGGAACTCTTCAACACGCCATTACTCGAGCCCTACAATCACTTGCCCGAGACCGAAGCCATGCGAAAATTGGCCGAAAAGACAGAGGAAATCAAGAACAAAATGCACGAATATGCGCTTTCTTACAACGTGAACATTATCACGGGAAGCATGCCATTGCTCGAAGACGGCAAACTTTATAACGTCTCGTATCTGTGTCACCGAACGGGTAAAATCGACGAGTTCCGAAAAATCCACATTACCCCGAACGAGCACAAATATTACGCGATGGTCGGCGGCGACAAGGTCGAAGTCTTCGACACTGACTGCGGAAAAGTCGGAATCCTGATCTGCTACGACGTAGAATTCCCAGAACTCTCTCGCCTTTACGCCCAACAAGGCATGCAAATCCTGTTCGTGCCATTTCTCACCGACACCCAAAACGGTTACACGCGAGTACGTCATTGCGCCCAGGCCAGAGCAATTGAAAACGAGTGTTTCGTGGCCATTGCAGGTTGCGTAGGAAACTTGCCAAAGGTCAACAATATGGACATCCAATTTGCCCAATCGGCCGTTTTCACGCCATCTGATTTCCAGTTCCCAACCAACGGAATCAAAGCCGAAACCACGCCAAACACAGAAATGATGCTACTGTGCGACGTCGACCTTTCCCTACTCGACGAACTCCACCACTACGGCTCGGTCCGCATCATGAAAGACCGCAGACTTGATTTGTACGAAACCAGACTGCTGAAATAATTGTCAATTTTCAATTTTCCATTATCAATTTTTTGGGCGTTGCGCCGATCCAAATCCAGCCTCAATCCAACCC
Organism: Flavobacterium sp.; assembly: GCA_039592825.1. Classification (GTDB taxonomy): domain Bacteria; phylum Bacteroidota; class Bacteroidia; order Flavobacteriales; family Flavobacteriaceae; genus Flavobacterium. The sequence continues at coordinate 2,720 of JBCNQO010000026.1, read as the reverse complement.
CGTGCGGCGCCGGTCTACGGCCTTTAGTTTGTTCGGGCTTGCTGCGCCGCCCCAAAAAAGCTAACGCCCTACGCCCTAACGCGACCCCGATCCCGCCATCTAAAATCGTGAATCAAATGTCCCGATCAAAAATAGCCCAAACCAAATCTTCGCCCATCAAACACCCAGTTAATTGTCAATTATCAATTGTCAATTATCAATTAACCTGTGCAACCAAATTCCTACAAAAAGTGTCAATACACAAAACGCACATTTACGCGCCAATACCACAAATGAAAAAACTGTTTACGCTCACCCTGATTTTCTGCTCGATCTTTATGTTCGCCCAAACCTTGACTGAAAACGAGAAACTATACACCACGGCCAAACTCTAGGGTTTCCTCAAATACTATCATCCCGAAGTCTGTCAAGGCAAATTCGATTGGGACGACCAACTTTTAAAAATTGTCGACCAAACAAAATCGGCCAAAGACAAAGCCGAACTTTCTGCCGTTTACGAAAAATGGATTGACAACCTTGGCGTCGTAAAACCTTGCAAGTCCTGCCAAGAACCATCCAAAAAGAAATACCTCGACAAAAACTTCAACCTTTCGTGTACGCAAAATCCAGAACTGTTTTCAAGCTCACTTTCGGCCAAACTCCAATTCATCGAACAGAACAGAAATCAGGGAAAGTCGCAGTATTTCACAATCGATCCCGGAATCGGGCACGTTGTTTTCCAGAACGAGAAGACGTATCCAAAACCAATCTCAAACAACCGAAACCTACGCCTGCTCTCGCTTTTCCGTTATTGGAACCAGTTCGAATATTTCGCCCCGAACAAATACCTCACAGACCAAAACTGGAACGACGTCCTTAAAGAAATGATTCCAAAATTCGAAGCTGCCCAAAACGAAAGCGATCTTGAGTTGCTTATGCTCGAACTTGCCACCAAAACCTGCGACAGCCATTCGATGCTAAGAAACGCAACCACAGACGCCTTTTTTGGCCGTAAATCCATAGCCGCGGCTTTAAAAATTATCGACGACAAAGCCGTGATAACAGCATTGCACGATATCGAAAAAGCGAGAAAAGACGACCTGCAGATTGGCGACGCAATCGAATCGGTGAACGGAAAAAGCATTTCCCAAATCCTGTCCGAGCGCGAACGTTACTTACCATCGTCGAATCAGTCCGTCAAGAAAAGACACAATTATGCCTTTTTGAACGGTTCGTCAGATTCGGTCCAGATTACCTTTTCGAGAAATGGGAAAACTTCTCAAAAAACGGTAAAGCGCTATCTTTCCAGTCAATTCCAGATTCCGGCGAAGACCGAAAAAAAGTGGGAAATACTTGACCGCAACATCGGCTATATCAATATGGGCGCAATCGAAATCGAGGATGTAAATGACGTTTGGAAGTCGCTCAAAAAAACGAAAGCGATTATTCTCGACATCCGCAATTACCCGAAAGCTTTACTTTTCCCGCTCGCCAGCAAACTCACGGCAATCCACGAATTCGTAACCTTCACCCAACCAGACGCCGATTATCCCGGAAAATTTTCGTGGGCCGGAACACATTACGCCGGCAACGGTTCCAAGCCCGAATTCAAAGGAAAAGTGATTTTGCTCGTAAACGAAACGACACAGAGTCGCGCAGAATTTACAGCCATGATGTTCCAGAATTCACCCAACACGATTACGGTAGGAAGCCAAACCGCGGGCGCCGACGGCAATGTGAGCGATATTATGTTTCCTGATTGCACTTCGGCTTACATCACGGGTCTTGGAATTTTTTATCCCGACGGAACCCAAACCCAGAGAACGGGTGTCAAAATAGATTTCGAAATAAAACCCACGATTGACGGAATCGCCTCGGGTAAAGACGAAGTGCTGGAAATGGCTTTAAAAATCGCCTCAGAAAACGCGGATTTTCCCACAAAATCGAGAAATCAACATTAAAACAACATTAGAATATCAGCATTTAACTTAAAAAACTGACTAATCTTAAAATTCTGTAAAACCAAGATTGAACGTTGCCCGTACATTCAGTTAATAATCATTAACACTCACACAGCAACAATCATGAAAAAAATTCTTCGATCACTGTTTTGCTTTGGCGCTCTCGCTGCGGCATTCACAAGTTGTAACAACGACGACGACGCGGGCAACCCAACAAACCCGGGAACCGAAAAACCCAATCTTGAATTCTACGGACTGACTGCTTCGAACAGTCTCGTAAAATACAACGCCAACAACTCGGCAAGCGTAATCAGCACTACTGCAATTACAGGACTGCAGTCTGGAGAAAACATCCGCGCGATTGATTTCCGTCCGGGAACGGGACAACTTTACGGCATAAGTTCAGCAAACCGCCTTTACATCATCAACCATGTTTCCGGCGCTGCTACCGTTATTGGAACAACGGCGTTTTCACCAGCTTTGGAAGGCACGATGGTCGGTTTTGACTTCAATCCAACTGTTGACAGAATCCGCGTGGTTACGTCAAGCGGGCAAAACCTCAGGCTTCACCCAGAAACCGGAGCGCTGGCAGCCGAAGACGGCGATTTGAATCCGGGCACGCCAAGTGTCGGTTCGGCCGCTTACACAAACAGCACATCTGGCACTTCTTCTACCGAACTGTTCGTAATTGACTTTACAACCGCAACACTTCACAAACAAGATCCGCCAAACGATGGTGTATTAACGTCAGTAGGAAGTCTTGACATAACGGGAACCCCA
>JBCNQO010000259.1:0-4220 GCA_039592825.1 Flavobacterium sp. | reverse complement strand
TTCATAGACTTACGCTTTTTTTGCAGACGGGGAAAATTGTCGCCCCGCGTTGAACAGGCAATAGCACAGCACGAAAAACGTGACGCCTCTTTGCCTCCACAAAAATGACTCTGTCAAAAATAAACTTATCATAAGAACTGCAAAAGAAATATGGGTAAAATCTTTGGCTTTTATGGCATTTTTGAGGTTGATGAAAAGCATCGCCAAAAGCAATAAAAGTGCGAAAATTCCCAATTCGGCAAAGTTCTGGACGTATTGGTTGTGGAAGTTCTTGCCCTGATAGCCTTTCTCTGAGGCATTTCCCTTGAAAAGCCCGTGTTGGTCGGCCTTCTCTCCTACTTTGGAGTAAGAGGCATTGAGTCCGTAACCTTGCCAGAAAATGTTGTCTTCTGCAAGCATTTCGGTAAAAATGCGGAATTGGTAAACACGAAATGCGGTTCCGGCAAAAAAGTCGTTCTGGGTGAATTTTTCCTGGTTCCAAGCCTGTGAAATGCTCACATTGTTGGCCATGCCACTCGAAAGCTGTACATCATCCGGATTCACTTTTGCCGTCTCGAATTCGGCTTTGAACCTTTGCACGATTTTCGGGAAAAGCACAAGACTCAAAATCCCGACGCCGATAAGCGCAACGGCAGAAACAGCAATCTGTTTTTTGGTGAGATTCGAGTATCCGACAAAATAAACAACGGTCAGAAGCGCCCAAATGACGACCACGTTTTTAGACGAAAGCAAGATGATAAGCAACGCCAGAAGTGCGCAACAAAGTTTGTCGAGTATTGATTTTACTGGCTTTGTGAGCAAGGCAAAAAATCCAACCGAGAAGAAAACCGAAACATAGATAGCATTGGTTTCCTCGGTGACGAGCTCGTGGTAAAAAAACACGGCTTTGTCTCCGGTGGCGAGATATCTTACGACGGCTTTCGCTAGGTAAAACAAGGCCGCCGCGGCCATTCCGTATCCGAAGAATTCAAAAATGTTCTTGCGCTGCCCATTCGAAAACGGGGCAAACATCAAGAACAAAAGTGGAATCGCCAGCAGATAGATCATCCGCGGAAGCGCTTTTAACGAACGGCTCAAATCGATCGACCAAAGCAACGACAGCGACATAAGCACGAAAAGCAGCATCGGCAAAAACAAGATCCAGTCTTTGCGGAAATGCCTGTGCAGACGGAATTGCCAGATCACGGCTAACGCGAACGCCATTAGTGCTATGTTCGCGACGCCCAATTTGACCGGCGCGCAAACCAATAAAGCGATCGCGAAGAAAGAAATCGGGTGGCCGTTACTGAGCTTTTGCCATAACCTGCTCAAAAAGTTCGAGGTATTTTCCGTTGATGGTTTCCCAGTTGAATTCATTGACGATAGCGTCGAAGTTGTTTTCTATGGCCTGCAAGTTATCGCTTTTTTTGGCCGAAAGCAGAATATTTTTGACCTCGTCGGGATTAGAGAAATACACCGCGTTCTCGCCCAGAATGCCTTTGTTGAAAGGATTGTTGTGAGACGCGATGAAAGCTTTGGACGCCATGGCCTCGAGAAGCGAAGGATTGGTTCCGCCAACCGTGTGCCCGTGGAAATAAAGGTTCGAGAAATAGCGCAGGTTGTTCAGGTGCTCGAGGTTGTAAATACCGCCGGTGAACCTGATATTCGGATACTTGGCGAATTTGTTCTTGAGGTATTCACCGTATTTGGTCTGATGTTTCCCAACGACCAGAATCGTCTTGTCTTCGCCCGATTTCGCGACGCCTTGCAACACCATGTCGAGGTTGTTCTCGGGTTCGAAACGCGCCATGATCATGTTGTAGTTTCCGGGCGTTACGTCGTATTGCTCCAGAATCGAAACATCTGGATTGTTGAACGGATGCGCGCCATAAGCGATATAAGTCGACTCTTTTCCGTAGCGTTTCTTGAGGAAAGACTGTATTCCGAGTGAATCGGAAACCAGGTAATCGCTGCTTATTGCGGCCAACCTTTCGGCGAACTTGAGGAACTGGCGCACCGGACGGTTGTATTTGGTGCGCTTCCACTCGAGTCCGTCCATGTTGGTAATGATGATCGGCTTTTTCGGGAGCAGGAAAAACCACACCGAATTGCTCGTGTAACCCAATTGCAGGATGATGTCGAAATTTCTCGTTCGGGCGTCCATGATACAATTGTAGTCGTAGATGAACTGGCCGAACGTTCCCATTTTGTGTTCGGGATCGTTGATGTGCAAAAGGTGCACGCCGTGGAAAGTTTTCTCCTGATACGGATGGTTGTGCGAATTGTAGACGTAAACCTCGTGGCCTTTTTCTACGAGATAGACCGAGAAAAATTCGGCAAACTGTTCAAAACCTCCGTAATGGTTGGGAATTCCTCGGGTTCCTAGAATCGCGATCTTCATGGTCAAAGGTTGGGTTGGCTGGCAAAAATAGCCTTTTTGACCAAGTATAGAAAAACCAGCGAAAGTTATTTGCGCGCGAATTTCGAGAAAATTTCAACGAAAGCGTCGGCGTAGCTTTTTTGGGAAAAATGCTTCGTGGCCACTTCAAAGCCATTGTCTCCGAAAGATTTCCGAAGCGCTTCGGAATCGGCTAAAGCATCGAGACGTTCGGCCAGTTCGACTGCATTTCCAGGGGTAAAGAAGTTTCCGGTTTCGCCTTCGCGGATGATCTCGACGAGTCCGCCGTGGTTTGCTCCAACGACCGGTTTTTTGGCGAGCATGGCTTCAATGGCGACCAGTCCGAACGGTTCGGGTTCGGTACTTGGCACGACGGCAATGTCGATCGCGTCCCAGATTGACCACACGTCGTCTGTGAAAGCGATCATTTCTGTTTTGTCAGTCAAGCCGAAATGCGACACGGTTTCGCGCAATTCCTGTTCAAAAATGTCCTGTCCTGGTGGAGCCGATCCTACAAAAACCAATTTCCTGTTAACGGACGACTTCATTTTCGAGAAAGCCTCGGCCAACAATTTCTGACCTTTCCAGCGGCTGATGCGTCCTACGAGAGCAATCACGACCGTATCCTTATCGGCTTTGAAAAGCTTGGAACGCACCTCATCGCGATTGCCTTTTGGTTGCGGCCGATCGATCCCGTTGTGTACGACCTGGGAAATCCTGGCCAACGACGGCAGTTGCGAAAGCATGAAATTTTGGGTCGCGAATGAGTTGAAAACGGCAACGGTAGAAAATCGTTTGACCAATTTCGGGTACGATCTTGCGATGACTTTTGGGTGTTCGATGATCTCGTGAACGTGCCAAAGATGCGGCAATCGGAAGCGTTTTGCGTACAAGGCACCAAACATTACAGCCAAAGTGTTCGAGTAAACCAGATCGACTTTGGTTTTTCCCAATTGCTTTTTTACGACAGAAAACACGCGCCAAACCTGAGCCGGAAGTGAAAACACGTTTCCTGGCGTGAACATTTTTCGCGAAATCTTGATGACCGGAGCGATGATGACTCTTGCGCCGCATTTCTCGAGTTCCGCCTTGAGCGGCCCATCGAACGGAAGTACGATCGTGAACGAAATAGCCGAACCTTGCAAAGCCGAAATGAGGTAAAGCAAGGTCTTGTCTGAACCATACAATTCTGCCGACTGATGGATTACGAGTATCGTCATGCCTCGACCGGTTTAGGGTTTCGCATGGCCATTTCGCGATAGCAGATGAGCGCGCCTATGAGAATGGACTTGTTATCTAGCAAATTGTAGACGCCCATGAAAACCCAGTTCGAGAAAATCAGGAAAATTCCGGTTCCGAAAAGTAAAAGGTTGAGCGATTTTACGATCGGTATGTCTGATTTCGGACGTCGGAACAACATGAAAATCGTGGTCAGGTAAAGAAAAATACCTACCAATCCGGCTTTGAGGAAAACCGTGAGATAGCCATTGTGCAGGATCGAGATGTATCGCAGTCGCATGTCGCCCAGCCAGACTTCTTCCTTGAGATCTACTTTCGAGCCGATTCCTTTTCCGAAAACGATCGTGGCCCAACCGTCTTCGGTCATTTGGCGGATTCCCAGGATATTCTCCCATGATCTGTAGTTGTCGTTGAAATCTTTCCAGTCGTTTCGGTCGATCTTGGTCTTGAACGGTTCGGTAGGCGCGATCTTAATCTTGTACAGCAATGCTTCTACGCCGTCGCCCTCGCGTTTCGGGTTATACCTCAAGGAGCGCGACCAGAGCCGGCCGTTCTTCGCCTACCTGCCGTTCTCCGCGCCGCACTGGCCACTGCAGGCGCCGCA
>JBCNQO010000258.1:0-4225 GCA_039592825.1 Flavobacterium sp. | reverse complement strand
ACAATTAAGATAGTTGAGGGCAGTTAAGGCGCTTCGCTTTGTTCGCTTGCTTTTTTTTGAACCATTAAGGGCATTAAGTTCATTAAGGACATTAAGATTTTGCTTTGGAAGTTTTTTTTAACCATTAAGAAGTTAAGGTTAGTTAAGGCTTTTGGCAAACGATGCGCCTAGATCTGTGAAAATCCGAAAGCAAAGTGGAAAATCGATGCGATTGAAAGACAAAATCTGTAAATCCGTGAATCCGTGGTTTAAAAATTGGGACAGATTCTTCAGTTAAGCGATTAATGGGATTTTTTGGATTTGGAAATCGGGTTCGCGTTAGGGATTCGCGGCATTGTTTGAGCTCTTTTTGCCAGCCGATTTTTTGGGTTTACTGACAGATTCGTGCAAAAAAGCGAGTGCCGTAAGCCCGGCGCCGGCTCCTCGACTACGCTCGGAGCCAAACCTGCAACTGCCACCGCAACTGCGTTCTGGAAACAGGCCGGCGCAACGCCCAACTAAAAATGAAAAATAAACAACACTAAATAAATAACGACATGAAGAAAATTCTGGTGCTGGCGATGGCGATTCTGGCTATTCCGGCTTTGGCGCAAAAGAAAAAAGATGCAAAACCTGCGAAAAAGTCCAATTCAAGTTTTTACGGCGAACCTTACAGCTCGCGCAATTCGGGCAGCTTTGACAAGGCGACGCATCTGATCACGCTCACTTACGGTTTCCCGAATACGCTCGATTACGAGAATTATGTGTTTGATGACAGCAATAAAATGGGCATCGGGCCGGTGAATTTCAGGTACGAATTCCCGATCCGGGACGAGGTTGGCGTTGGGCTTTCGCTTGGCGGAGCGACCAAAAAATGGGATTACGCCGGCGGTTACGAGTATCGTATTACGGGCATTTCGGTTTCGCCTTTGGGCTTTTATCACTTCAGTAAATTGATTCCGATAAAGCAGCTCGACGTTTTTGCGGGAGTGGGAGCGAACGTGAATTATTTGATGTACGATTACGACGATGCGCTTTTGAACGACGACAACGAAATCGAGGTTTATCCGACGGCTTTGGTGGGCGCTCGCTATTATTTTTCGGAACACTTTTCGGGTTTGCTTGAAGTTGGCGGCGGCTCTTTTTCGGTTGTCAAATTAGGTGTGAGTTTCCGATTGTAAACTTTTAAGACAAAAGGTATGAAAAAACTGATTTTTCTTTTTGCGACACTTTTGATGCTGTCGTGTTCCGACGATGATTCGGGGGCGAACAAGACATATTTGCCCACTTCGGCAGCGATCAATGGCGTGCCTCTCAACCTGCAATACGATTCCGAAAAACGGCTTACCGACTTGACCTTCGTCGGATACGAGGCTTTCCACTTCACGTATCAGGAAGATAGGATCACCGAGATAACGAAGCTTGGCGGCAACGACCAAGGCACTTACACTTTTACCTACGATGGCGAGACGATAACATCTTATTCCTTCAACGGACAAAATTATCCCGTGGTTTACAACCAGCCGGCGAATGCGCTCAACAACGGGATTGTCCTTTATGAAAACGGCGAACTCAAATCTTGCAAAGACGATGATGGCGAGACGATATTATTCACTTATGACGACAGCAAGAAAGGCGCTTGGCACAATGGCAATGGTTTCATTGTTCCGCTGATCATCGCGATTCCCGATGCGTACCAATACAACATATTCCTGAGTAAGTATGCGATCGCGAATTTTACGGTCGGCAACGAGCTCTATTCGTCCACTTATGAGTACAACAACCGCAATTTCCCCGGATTGGCGTATTTTGTTTCTGCCAACAACGGCGCACCGATTGAATATTCCTACCAAAACCTATGACCATGAAAAAACTTTATTCGGCATTTTTACTTTTCGGAAGCTTGGCCTTTGCCCAACAATCGACACTCGAGGTGAACGGAAAAGTCCTCACGACCGTTTCGGGTCAGGAAATAACCTTGAGAGGAATCAATTACCCGATCATAGACGACGGAGCCATTTCGCTGGACAACGCGACCCAATACCAGCACAAGATCGATCAGGCGGCGCTTACGGGCGCGAACGCCATAAGGATTCCTTGGTACACGAATGGCACGCATTGGCGCGATGTGCAGACGCCGGGCACAATTTCGGGTTATGTGAACAACGGGCATTTGGGCAACATTCTGGCCTATTGCCATACGAAAGGCATGATTCCGATATTGGAAATCCACAACGCGACTTGCTCGAATGATTGGACGTATTTCAACAATACGGTTATGCCTTTTTGGACGAATCCCACGATATTGAACCTCATCGAAACGCACAAGCAATATCTCGTGATCAACCTGGCGAACGAGTTCGGATACGTGCGCTGGGCGGGAAATCAGGCCGTCGCCACGACCACTTTCGTTAATAATTACAATGCGGCGATCGCGAATCTCAGGAATCTGGGAGTTGATGTTCCTATCATGGTAGACGCGCCCGATTGCGGCCAATCGTCTACGGAATTGCTTGGAATCGCCCAAGGTATGGTGAACGCCGACCCGAACCACAACCTGATCTTTTCGTCTCACGCTTATTGGTATGGTTACGCGAATTCGGCGGCTTTGGTCGAGCAGAAACTCAACGAGGCCGACGCGACGAACGTGTGTTTTATTTTGGGAGAAGTCGCCAACACGCAAGACGGCGATTCGTGCGGCAGTATTTCGCTGGCAAGCCTTTATCCGACGATTCTTAACGAAGCTTGTGAAAGAAACATCGGCTGGCTTGCCTGGACTTTCGATCAGGATTGTTCGGCGCCGCGCGAGATGACCACGAACGGCGAATTCAACACGCTTACCGCTTGGGAAATGATCTGGTATACAATTCCGGTTACGGACTTTTGTCTGATTCGCCTTGTGCCGCACAGCAATTGTCGGTGAAGCAAGTTTCGAAAGACCTCGTGAAATTGTATCCGAATCCGGCGGCCGATCGCTTTGGTTTTTCATCTCCGGAAAACATCGCAAGTGCAGAAATCTATGATCTGTCGGGAAGATTGATCCGAAAAATAACGACTGGATTCGACGCCATTTCGATATCGGAACTGCAATCGGGAAATTATCTCGTAAAGGTTTTTACTTCAGATAAATACAGCCAGAACTTCAAGCTGCTCAAAAACTAGACGCATTTCGTTTATCGGTTCCTACACTTGGTTTGTCGGCAGGTTTCCCGCCGGCAGATTGGAATTACTTTGGCTTTGGATAAAAAAGCGGAAGATTCGGAGCTTCCTGATCAATCGCCGACACAAACACAACAATCATGAAAAAGTTATTATTCGTTTGCTTCGCCGCTTTGGCTATGATTTCCTGTTCAGACGACGATTCAGGCTCGGCATCCGGGCCAAAACCTACGACCGTGACAGTCAATGGCATCTCCCGCACTTTTGCTTACGACGAGAAAGGGCGTATCGTTTCGCTTATTAAAGACGGCGATCTGGCCACTTTCCAATACAACTCCAAAAATCAGGTACAGACGGTTTCCGACGCAAACGAAACCATCACGTTCACTTATGACAGTGACGGTAAGTACACGGGTTTCAGTACGTCGAACGGGCAGAGTATCGTCCTGACGCACCTCGGGAATGACGCTTATGTTTCCAATGGAGAATCTTATGCGTTTTATGCCAACGGCGACTGGAAGATCTATCTGGGAACGTTGCACTACAATTCGAAAAAAGGCGCTTTCGCCAACGTGAAGCACCTCAATGCCTTGGCGCTGGCGGTAGTCGATCCCGAGTCGGTTTACTTCGCTTCCAGAAAAAGGCACGAGTCCATCGATTCGCAAGGGCAGATCTTCAACTATACGTCCACCGAAGGCGAAAAAGGCCTTCCGGCAACGGCATCGGTCGCGAATTACAATTTCACCTACCAGTATTCGGAATAATCCCTGAACCTTAAACCTTTATCATGAAAAAACTGCTATTCCTATTTTTGGTGAGTCTTTCGCTTTTCTCTTGTGGAAGCGACGATTCGGGTGTGAAATCTGGGGCAAAACCTACTTCTGTACTTTACGTTTCCGGAAGTTTATTCGTGAATTACAACTTCAATTATGATGAGAAAGACCGCATCAAGAACTTGAGTTTTGAAGGTTACTCGTATGAGTTCGAATACGATGCTGCCGGAAGATTGACAACCATCGTCAACATGGCCGGGCAAAACCAATTCGAGTTCGCTTATGGCAACGACGGCAGGCTTTCGCAAGTGAAC
>JBCNQO010000257.1:0-4225 GCA_039592825.1 Flavobacterium sp. | reverse complement strand
ACAGTTTCAAATCGGAACTTTTGCTTCCAAACCTAACAGGTTCCGTAAACCTGTTAGGTTTAAAAATAAGGTTTTAACAAACACAGTCATTACAGATTTCCTGTACTTTTTGTTAAACCTCAAAACCCAACTCAGGATTCAATATCCCATACCAACACTCAGGTTCGCCGTCATACTCAAAATTCTCGGTATGAACGAGACCACATTTTTCAAGTACGTGGCGTGAAGCTGCATTTCCGGCAGCGACGAATGCATTTATCTCGGGCAAGCGCATTTTCTCGAAACCATGAGCGATCCAGGCTTTTCCTGCTTCGGTGGCGTAACCTTTTCCCCAGAATTCCTCGCGGAAACGATAGCCTAAATCGTAGAAAGTCTCGCGCCCGTTGACGTTTCTTTCCAACTTCAGGCCTGCCCAACCCAGGAATTCGTTTGTGGCTTTGTCGATGGCTGCCCAGCGGCCGATACCGTTTTCTTTATATTGTTTTTGGATGGCCGAAATGACTTTCACGATCTCGTCTTTGGACGTCACAGGATTCTTGCCCAAATAAGTATGGACGTTGGGATTCGAGTCTAAGGCAAAAAGTCCGTCTACGTCCTGAATTTCTAACGGACGCAGCAAAAGTCTGGCGGTTTCTATGGTTTCCATTTTCTAAATGTACGAAAGTTCGTTCTGGAAACGGGTTTGCGTTAAGGATGCTGGCTTTGTTTGAGCTCTTTAAAATGCCCGACAAGCATTTTAAAAGCGAGTGCCTGCAGCCTGACGGCGACTCCTGATTATCGACCCGAAGCTAAAAAAGTGCAACTGCCACCGCAACTGCTTTCTGAACTTGTCGCCGGAACGCCCAAATCTTTAAAATCTGAATGCTTAAATTTGCAGCAAACTTCGACACATGCCCTTAATTGATTACAGCAATTTCCTCGACAAGATTTTGCCCAAACCCAAGTACAAAAAGTCTTTCCGCAATGCGAAACAGTCGTATCTGAACCGCGTGCGTTGGGCGGTGACGTTGTTTTATTTTGGAATGGGCTACACGTTTTCGTCTTGGGCGGGCCGGATTCCGGATATTAAAAACAACCTGAATTTGAGCGAGGCCGATTTGGGAACGATCTTGTTCGCGATCCCGATCGGGCAGTTGATCGCCTTGCCGATTTCGGCCAAAACGGTTACGAAATATGGCAGTATCAAGGTTTCTATCATCGCGATTCTTTGTTATGCGGCGTCTTTGTGCTTGCTGGGATTTTCTCAGGAATCGTGGCATTTGGCATTATCGCTCGTGCTTTTTGGCGTGGCGGGTAACTTTTGCAACATCGCGGTGAACACGCAAGGTGTTTATGCCGAAGGACTTTTCCCGAAGCCGATCATGGGCTCGTTTCACGGTTCGTGGAGCCTGGCGGGATTTTTCGGGGCTTTGACCGCGATGGCCATGAACGCTTTTGGATTTTCGCCGGCCATCCATTTTTGTTTTACGGCTTTGGTCGTGGTTTTGATCGTGGCCACGAATTTCAAGTTCCTGGTCAAGGCCAAGCCAAGGTCGGAAGGTGAAAAGACTGGATTTTTCGCGGCTTTTGGTGGCATTTTGCTTTGGTTGGGAGTAATCGCATTTTGTTGTAGAACGAGCGAAGGCGTGATGTACGACTGGAGTGGCGTTTACTTCCGCGAGGTTGTCCATGCCGAAGGCGCGCTGTCGATGCTTGGTTATTCGGCGTTCATGATCACGATGACAAGCGGACGATTCTTGAGCGACAAATTGGTGGGAAGATTCGGCCGACGTTTGATCTTGCTCGTGAGCGGCGTAACGGTTTCTTTCGGGCTGGCTTGTTCGGTGGCTTTTCCTTACCTGATTCCTTCGACGCTTTCTTTTATGCTAGTCGGAATTGGGGTTTCGATGATTTTCCCGATCGTTTTCTCGATTGCCGGATCGACTCCGAACATTCCCACGAGTGCTGCTTTGACGGTTGTGACGAGCGTGAGTTTTCTTGGGTTTCTGACTGGTCCGCCGGTTATCGGATACATTGCAGAACAATCGAGTTTGCGTTATTCTTTCGCTTTTGTGGCTTGTTTCGGAATCGGAATATCACTTTTGGTTAAATTCGTGAAAGGCATCAGATAAAGCCTTTTGCGTATGAAAAAACTGCTTTTTGTGTTTTTGGTTCTGGTTTCTTGTTCCGATAAAAAACCGAAATCGACTACTTTTTCCGACTTCGATTCCCAATATCTCGAAGCGATTGCCGCCAATGACAAACCTTTGGAAGAAGCGCAATTTGGCGATTGGCGTCAGCAGCACATCGAAAAAAAACAGACTTTCGAAGACTACATTTCGGGCAAGACTTTTGTTCCCGATAAAGATCAGAACGTGATTTATTTGCAACCGATTGGCGTTTTTGACGAAAATCAGATGAAAGCCATTGAAATCACGCGTGATTACCTGGCCATTTTCTTCCAGCGCAAAACTGTAATTCTCGACGCGATTTCAGATTCGGACATTCCATCTCGTGCCAAGCGGGAAAATTTCGGTCACGAGCAACTCAAAACCGGCTATATCCTGAATGCGATGCTGGCGCCGAACATTCCAGACGACGCTATGTCGATCATGGCCATTTCCGAAAAAGATCTTTATCCCGGTGACGATTGGAATTACGTTTTTGGGCAGGCTTCCTACGAAAAACGCATCGGTGTTTCTTCGATCTATCGCTTGTATGACGGGAAGCTTTCGCAGACGAATTTCCGACTGTGCGTGCAAAGACTCATCAACGTTTCTTCTCACGAAATCGGTCACATGCTCACGCTTCACCATTGCCTTTTTGCCCAATGCGCGATGAACGGCAGCAACAATTTGCCCGAAACCGACAGAAGTCCGAACCGTTTGTGCAGCGATTGTCAAAAGAAACTTACTTGGAATCTGGGTTACGACAATTTCAAGCGATCGGGTGAACTTTACAGTTTCATGAAAGCCAGAAGTTTGGGAACGGTGACCGAATTGGCCAAAGATCTTTCGGTTGCCAACAAGCTCAGTTTGCCAAAACCTTTGCCAGTTCGCGCTGAAACTCGGGATCGTCGTTGAATTTCAGGTGTCCGAGATTTTTTATGGTGAAGAAATTTACTTTCGGATTTTCGCTTTTGATCTGCACGGAATTCTCGTAAGGCACGATATTGTCGGACGTTCCATGAAACATATAAACCGGGCATTTCACGTTTTTGAGATACTCGGAAGTCGTGAAATTATAACGCAATAAAGAAGTCGGAACCATCGGAAATCGTTTGGTTGCAATGGCCGCCAAATCGTAATAAGGCGCTTGCAGAATTAGTGTTTTGGGATGCTCTACAGATGAAAGCCACGCGGCCGGTCCGGTTCCTATTGAAAATCCGGCCACGACGATCTTGTCCTGCGGATACTTTTTGGCCATGGCCAGATAAGCCGTTCTAACATCGTCGAGAAATTGCTCTTTGCTCGTGATTTCGCCACCGCTTTTGCCGTAACTTCTGTAGTCGAGAATAAAAAGGTCGTAGCCCAATTTGGTGTAAACGTCGCTCATATAACCCCAACCTTCGAGCGATCCGCCGTTTCCGTGCAAGTAAAAAACGAGTCCTTTGGAAGGTTTTTCGCTGTGGAAAAGCAGTCCGTTGAGCGAAACATTGCCCGACGTAGGAATGTTGATTTCCTCAAAATCGGCGTCGTAACCGAATTTGTAATTCGCAGCCAACGCTGGCGGTGGGTGGAAAATGAGTTTTTCCTGGAAAAAGTACATGAAGGTGAGCGCCACAATGTGCAATATCACTAACACAATCGCGATTTTAGCAGTAACCCTTAATGCTTTTCTCATATCAGTTCTTTACCGCATAAAGTGATTCGTCCATAAGTTTGCGCACTTTCGGATGCATTTTCAAGGCTTGTTTTGGACTTCCGTAAGATTCGGAAACGAAAATCCGGAACTTATGCGTGAAAACCGAAAACTCCATTGCGGTTCCGTGGTCGAAACTTTTTGTGGAACGAGCGGTCGCAAGTCCATTTTCAAGTTCAGCCCGAAAAGCTTTTTCGGAATATCTTCGGATAATGAGCTGTTGGAATTTCGGAAAAACATCCGATTCATCGAAATATGGAACCAATAAAATAATTGGTGTTCCTTTTCCAATTGATCGGTAAGCAATTTTTCGCCCGGAAACTTCTGCAAATTCAGTTTTTGAGTTCAGGGCCTTACTGTTTTGTGCGTTCATGATTTGTGAATT
>JBCNQO010000256.1:0-4245 GCA_039592825.1 Flavobacterium sp. | reverse complement strand
TCTCCCTCAACAAACAGCAGGCGGGTGAGTTTCCCTCTGCGCGTGAATTCGTCGCTGAATTTGCCCTACAGCAAGCAGCAACAGAGGCCTGAACCGAAGCTGCTTTTTTCGAATAGTCGCTTTTCACGTGCTTGGCAAAAGGCGCAATCTGGTTAAAGAAGTCGTTCGGATTGCAAACAAAATGGTGCGCCAAGCAGCCAAAAGTGTTGTAAGCGCGAAGGCTGTCGATGTGCCAGTGATGCTTTGGCTGGAATTTGCGCAACCAAGCCTTGACGCGTTTGGAAACAATCATCCCGCCAAAAGTGATAAGCACTTCGGGACGGAAAGCCTCGAATTCCGCATCGGAAAAAGGCGTGATAAAGGTGTCGATCTTACTTATGAAACTTGGATTGTGGATATTCGAAGTCACTTCTGACATGACTAAAATCGACGGATCGTTCGCCCAACTTTCGAGAATTTCGGCGTCAATTTCTTCCGGATCATTTCCTCCGACTAAAATCAACTTCTTTTTAGCCGCGTTCCAGATATTGGTCGAGGCGATGATGTCTTCTACAGAAATGTTGCGGATCACTTTCGCCGCAGCCGAAATCGTAGGATCTACCGAAACTTTAGCCGTGGTTTCATAAAGCGGCTCTTCAAAAGGAACGTTGATATGCGTAGGACCTTTTTTGAGAAAAGCTGTATTGATCGCCTCGTTTATAAGCGCGTCGTTTTCTTCGGACGCATTTTCGGATAGATTGGCGTTGAACAGCGAATGGTTGTCGAAAACGTTGCGCTGGCGGATCGTTTGCCCGTCGCCAATATCGATTTTCGACGTCGGACGGTCGGCAGAAATCACCACGAGCGGAATCTGGTTGTAGAAAGCCTCGGCCACCGCTGGATAATAGTTGAGCAAAGCCGAACCCGAAGTACAAAGCAAAGCCACCGGTTTTCCGGTCTGCTGGGCAATCCCGAGCGCGAAAAACGCCGCACAGCGCTCATCGGCAATGCTGTAACACGTAAATTCCTTGTTGCTGGCGAATCCTATGGTAAGCGGCGCATTCCTCGAACCCGGAGAAATGACTATCGTCGTGAGTCCTTTGGCCTGGCAAATCTGCAGAACGCTTTGCGCCAAAGGGATTTTTGGGTAAATCATGAGTGCTTTTTCAAGATATGGACGGGCGCTGACGAAGGTCGATTCGGGATAAAAACCTATATTTGTGAGAGCGCCAAACCGAGCGCTAATTTACTAAAAAATGACGCGTACAACTTTACTTCAACCCTTGTTTTTTCTGCTTTTGTTTTGTGTTCCGACGTTCGGGCAAACGCCTTTTGAGTTCAACGAATCCGGTTACGAGAATGTCATGAAACAGGCCAAAGCCGAAAACAAGCCGGTGCTTTATATGCTTTATGCCTCGTGGTGTCCGCATTGCCACAAGATGCGGGACGAGATTTTCCCGGATAAGGAAGTGTCCGAAGTGCTCAAAAAGAACTTTCTCGTCGCGGCCCAAGATGTGGAACTCGAAGGCGGACGCGCGCTTGCCAAGAAGTTCAGCGTTTCCTCCTACCCGACTTTCGTGGTGTTGGACAAAGATGGCAATTGGCTTTACGGATTCAACGGCGAACAGAAAAAGCCCGATTTCCTAAACGAGATCAACGACGCAAAAAATGCCGAGAAACAGTTTCCGTACTTAAGGAAAGCTTTCGAGAACGAACCTTCGGATGCGAACAAAGCCTTGGCGCTGATTCTGGCCTTGCGGAAAGCGTCATTGTCTGCCAATGAAGTCGCTTTGAAATATCTGTCGACCCAAAAAGACGAGAAATTGGTAAGTGCGATGAACTGGAGAATTCTCGCCAATGGCGTCACGCAGATCGATTCGCGTCCTTTCCAGTACGTTCTATCGCACCAAAAGGAGTTCGCATCGGTTTCATCCGAAAAAAGGGTAGATCGAAAAATCGAGAACATCGCCATGGAAGCCTTGAAGAATCCGGCAGAGAAAGGCGATACGATCGGTTACAAGAAACAACGCGAGCTGGTCAAGTCGTTCAAGATGCGAAAACCCGATTCGCTGGCTTATGTGTACGACAAATTCCTGTACGAGAAAGTCAAGGATTGGAAAGCATACCAAAAGGCCACAATCACTGCCGTGGACGAATTCGATTCGAAAAATTACGCGTCTTTGAGAAATACGGCCGCGGTTTATCTATCTGACATTTCTGACAAGGAAGCCTTGAAAACTGCCGTAAAATGGAGCGAAAAAGCTACTTCACTCCAGGAATCCAAAGATGGTTATCTGCAAACGGCCAAGCTTTATGCCAAGATCGGCGACAAGACCAAAGCGATCGCTGCGGCCCAAACTGCCCGTGAATTCTGCGTTCGCGTGGGATTCGGAACCAAAGATGCAGATGAATTGCTCGCAAAACTCCAATCGAAATGACCAATTATTCCATACGCGAAGCTTCCGACAACGACATTTCAGGAATTCGCGAGATCGCAAATTTCGCGATTGCGCACACCACGGCCAACTACAATTACGATCCGCAGACGATTGAAGAACAATTGCTGTGGTTCGAGGAAAAAAAGGCGAAAAACTATCCGGTTTTTGTGGCAGATCTTGACGGAAAAGTCATCGGTTTCAGTACTTATGGACGATTCCGCGAGAAAACGGGTTACGATTTCACGATAGAGCATTCGGTTTATGTGGCCGACGGTTTGTCTGGAAAAGGCATCGGAAGAAAACTGCTCGAAGCCCTGATCGCAAAGGCCAAAGAACAAGGTTATCACAACATGATTGGCGGTATCGATGCCACGAATGCGGACTCGATCGCGTTTCACAAAAAGTTCGGGTTTGAAGAATGTGGCGTCATCAAGCAGGCCGCTTTCAAGTTCGATCGCTGGCTCGACCTTTTGTTCATGCAGCTTATTTTGAAGTAATTTTCAGTCAATCCTGTCTGTGTCGATTTCTACGAGATTGTTCGTTCGGAATTGCTGGAGCGAGCCTTTATCGGTGTTTTCTTTTCCCGGAATCTCGACTGACTTCTGGGTTTTGAGATCGGTGACGCGAATGCCGAAATCAGTGGATGCCTTATTTTCGTCGTCGCCCGCGCTGTATCGGAAATAAACCAAATACTCGAAACCGTCTTTCACAAACCAAAGATTGTCCAGATCAAGACCCGAATTGGCCTTGCCGCCTCCACGGAAATAAAACGAATAGCGGAATTGCTTCCAACTTTGCTTGTCCTTTCCGCCAAACTCCATCTCGATCTTGTCTTTTTTGCCGAATCGGTAAACCAGATAACCGTCCTTTTTGTCTTTGGCCAATAACATCGTCTTGCCGTTTTTGGTTTGGAAAGTGTAGACGATCTCTTCGTTCGGACGCAAAAATTGTTGTGCCGTCGCGGCGGAAAACACTAGCAATAAGGCGAAAAGGAAATGCTTTTTCATAGGACAAAATCTTGATTATCGTATCGGAATATAAATCTCTTCTTCAGAATTGGGATCATTGTTTTTATATTTCTCGCCCATAATCTCAAAATGCGGACGTCTATCCAACTCAAAACCAGAATTTGGCAGCCATTGGTTGAAAATATAGCCCAAAGTCACGTGAGCCGTTTGGGCAGCACCGACGTGCAGAAAAACCGCGTATTTGCCTTCGGGAATCTCAACTGACTGGAAACCTTCGGGAATTTCAGCTTTTGGATTCACTTCTACCGCAGCCCATCTGGAAAACTCCTTAGTGGCGTTGAAAAAATCGAAATCGTCGGGAAACACTTGAATGTTGAAAAGTTTGCTTTCTCGGATATTGTCGAGCTTTTTGCGATTGGGCATAAAACCGCTCCACAACTCGAAAGTGCGGTTTTGGGCAAAACTCATCTGGAGCGAATTTCCTGCGAGAAACGTTCTGGGAAAAATTTCCGTCCTTAAAAACATAGCGTAAAAAAAGGAACCTTAAAGTTCCTTGGTGTTGATCCAGCTTACGATTTTCTCGTCGGTTGGCAAGGTTCGAGGCGGTACTACCTTTACCAGCTCGCCTTTCTCGTTGAGCAGGTATTTCTGGAAGTTCCATTCGACTTCTGAATCCTGGACGCCGTTTTTAGACTTTTGGGTGAGCCATTTGTAAAGCGCGTCCATGTCGTCTCCTTTTACCGAAATCTTCGCCATCATCGGGAAAGTCACGCCGTAATTTTGCCGATGCTCAGGGTGCCGCCGGCGGAGGTGCCCATATCCGGCAACTGGTCTTGGCTTTCCGCCTGTGCTGGCGCCAG
>JBCNQO010000255.1:0-4259 GCA_039592825.1 Flavobacterium sp. | reverse complement strand
ATCCTTGAAGAACGTTCTCCAGTCTGTGTTGGCGACAGAAGAAGTTGCCGAGGTTGATGCATTCTCGAAACGGAACGTGTTTGGCGTAGCGTCTTTCGGCGTTTCTACGTCTTTCGAGACTTTACAGGCGCTCAGAATGAGTAGCAGAACGCCTGTCGTCAGTAATTTTATATGATTTTTCATGAGATCAGATTTGTGCCGGAACGGTTTCAACTTCGGCCGTTGCCGGTTTTTTAGACGATACTTTCTCGTGCAGGTACTGGAATACGATGAACAACACCGGAATGATCAATACACCAAAGACAACTCCGGTAATCATTCCACCAGCCGCTCCAATCGAGATCGAGTGGTTTCCTTGTGCCGACGGACCTTTGGCGTACATCATCGGGATCATACCCACAACAAAAGCCAGGGAAGTCATGATGATCGGGCGCAGACGCAATTTGGCCGCCTCGAGTGCAGACGAAACAAGAGATTTGCCCGCTCGTCTCCTTTGGGCCGCGAATTCCACGATCAGGATGGCGTTTTTGGCCAGCAATCCTATGAGCATCACAAGCGCCACCTGAACATAAATATTGTTCGAGATTCCGGTCAAGCCGATGGCCGCGAAGACTCCGAAAATTCCCGTCGGAATCGAAAGTATTACTGCAAGTGGCAAGATGTAACTTTCGTATTGGGCGGATAAAAGGAAATAAATGAACAATAGCGACAAGATGAAGATCATGGTCGATTGTCCGCCAGAAGAAATCTCCTCACGTGTCATTCCCGAGAACTCATATCCGTAACCAAAAGGCAAGGTTTGAGCCGCGACTTCCTCGACAGCGCGAATCGCGTCACCCGAGCTGTAACCCGGTTTCTGGATCGCGTTTACACCAATCGAGTTGAACAGGTTGTAGCGCGACGCATTTTCGGGTCCGTAAACGCGGTTCAAGGTCACGAGCGTCTTAATCGGAACCATTTCGCCTGTGCGGTTCTTGACAAAAATGCCGTCCAATGAAGCCAATTCGCTTCTCGAATCTTTCTCTGCCTGAACCATCACGCGGTAATATTTCCCGAATCTGTTAAAGTCAGAAGCTTGTGCCGATCCGAAATAAGCCTGCATCGTCTGGGTGATGTCTTTTACCGAAACGCCCAATTGTTCGGCTTTCACGTCGTCTATTGCCATATCGTATTGTGGGAAATCAGCCTTGAAAGACGAGAACGCCACGGCGATTTCCGGACGTTTCATGAGTTCGCCCAGGAATTTGTCCTTGATGCCCGAAAACTTCTGCAAACTGCCTCCGGTCTTGTCCTGAAGCACGAAGTCAAGTCCGTCGATGTTCGAGAATCCGGGAACGGTCGGGAAGGTGAACACGAAGAAATTCGCGCCTTTTATCGCCGAAAGTTTTCCCTGGACGTCGCCCATGATCTCGTTGATGTCGTCGATTTCACCGCGTTCGCCAGCCTTTTTGAGCAATACAAATGCCACGGCAGACGATGGACTCGAAGATTGTGTGAGCATGTTGAAGCCCGACAATCCCATAACGGTTCTTTGAGACGGCAATTTCTGCAAGATCGCTTCGGCTTCGGCCACGACTTTTGTGGTTCTGTCAAGCGATGCTCCGGCGGGAATCGACATGGAAATCGCAATAAATCCTTGGTCTTCAGATGGGATAAATCCGGTCGGCGTTCTTTGCACCATGAAAACGGTAGCTCCGATGATTGCGGCCAATCCGCCAAGACTCAACCATTTGTGACGCGTCAGAAATCTCAAACTTCCCACGTAATTGTTGGTGAGTTTGTCGAATCCTTTGTTGAATCCGATGAAGAACTTTTGCTTGAACGTCTGTTTTTCGGTCGGAATTTGTCCGTCGTGATGCACTTCCTTGAGAAAAACCGCGGCCAGCGCCGGACTCAATGTCAAGGCGTTTAAAGCTGAGATTACGATCGCGATGGCCAACGTAAACGCGAATTGTCGGTAGAAAACGCCGGTCGATCCTTCCATGAATCCGACGGGCAAGAAAACGGCCGCCATCACCAAAGTGATCGAAATGATCGCTCCTGTAATTTCGCTCATAGCAGAAATCGTTGCGGTTTTAGGTGGCAAATGCCGGTGTTCCATCTTGGCGTGAACGGCCTCGACGACCACGATCGCGTCATCCACTACGATTCCAATTGCCAAAACCAAGGCGAACAATGTCAGTAGGTTTACCGAGAATCCAAAGATGTTCATAAAGAAGAACGTCCCCAGAATCGCGACCGGAACTGCAATGGCTGGAATGAGCGTTGACCTGAAATCCTGAAGGAAGATAAAAACGACAATAAATACAAGTATAAAGGCTTCAACTAAAGTCGATACGACCTGTTTAATTGAAGCATCGAGTGAATCTTTGGTGTTGTAAAGAATCAGGTATTTTACGCCTTTCGGAAAGTCTTTTTCGGCCTTTTTCATAAGGTCGGCAATGGCGATCTGGATTTGGTTGGAGTTCGATCCGGCAAGCTGCATTGATGCGATGTTGATGCCCGGTTTTCCGTTCGTACGCGTATAATTTCCGTAAGTGTAAGCGCCGAATTCGATCTTGGCGACATCTTTGAGCCGCAGCACCGATCCGTCAGGATTCGATCGGATAACGATATTTTCGTACTCGGTCGGCTTGTTGAGTTTTCCTTTGTACTTGATCACGTACTCAAAAGCCTGTTTGCTGCTTTCCCCGAATTTCCCCGGAGCAGCTTCGAGGTTCTTGTCCTGGATGGCTCCAATGACTTCTTTTGGAGTCAGGTTGTAAGAGGCCATTTGCGAAGGATTCAACCAAACACGCATCGAATAATCCTTGTTCCCGCCAAAAATGATCGACTGGCCAACGCCAGGAATACGGCGGATTTCGGGAATGATGTTGATCTGGGCATAGTTCGCCAGAAAGGTCTGGTCGTATTGGCTTTCGTCTTCCGAATACATGTCGACCACCATAATCAAGCTGTTCTGCTGTTTCGTGGTCGTAATTCCGGCAAGCACGACTTCGGCCGGAAGCTGGCTCGTGGCTTGGGAAACGCGGTTCTGGACGTTTACCGCGGCTTGATCGGGATTGGTTCCGAGCTTGAAGTAAACGGTGATCACGAGCGATCCGTCGTTACTCGCGGTCGAACTCATGTAGCTCATATTTTCGACTCCGTTGATGGCCTCCTCAAGCGATGGCGCCACAGAACGAAGTATGGTTTCGGCGTTCGCTCCGGGATAGAAAGCGGTCACCTGAACGGCCGGAGGCGCAATGTCGGGAAACTGCTGGAGCGGAAGTCTTGTGAGTCCCAGAATACCGACAATCACGAGCAAAATCGAGATGACGGTGGCCAAAACGGGACGTTCTATAAATTTCTTGAACATGTTTTGTGTGTGAGTTTAAACTGTTGGAATTGGGATAGGGAAGTCCTGTCCGACCACTTTTCGGCAGTCGGATAAGACGATTTCCCAAAGGGTTATGGCTTAGTTCTTGGCTAAGATTTTTTGTTCCTCGGGTTTGATGGACGCGCCTTCCTGAAGGTTGTCGAATCCTTTGAAGACGATGCGGTCGCCAGGTTTTACGCCGCTTGACACGAGGTAGGAGTTTTCGGTTTTACCCGATACGACAATGGGTTGTTTGGAAACTTTGTTCGATTTGTCTACCGTGAAAACGAAGATTTTGTCCTGGATTTCAATAGTAGCTTCCTGTGGAACCAAAATCGCGTCAGAATGCGGCAAGCTCAAACGGACTTTTCCTGTGTTTCCGGAGCGCAACAATCCTTTGGCGTTCGGGAATTTGGCTCGCAAAGTGATTGCGCCTGTAGTTTTGTCGAACTGACCGTCAATCATGTCAATGTGGCCGGTTTGCTCGTAAGCCGAATTGTCTGAAAGCACCAATTTCACTGGCGGAAGTTTCTTCAATTTGTCGTTCAGGGTCGAGCCTTCGTGGTCTGTTTTAAAGCGGATGAAATCGGATTCTCCCAGAGAGAAATAGGCGTAAACGTCGTGAACGTCAGACAGCGTGGTCAAGGCTTCGAAGTCGGCTGGCGAGACGAGGCTTCCTTGTTTTTTGGGAAGACGTCCGATATAACCGTTTGAAGAAGCGGTAATGTTCGTGTAACCAAGGTTGATTTTGGCAGATCCGACGGCTGCTCTGGCTTGCTCAACATTGGCAGAAGCGACTTTGAAAGCTGCTTTGGCCGATTTCAGCTGATAGTCTGAAACAACGTTATTGGCAACTAACGGCGTTAGTTTTTCTACTTCCAATTGTGCGTTGGTTTGTGCG
>JBCNQO010000254.1:0-4264 GCA_039592825.1 Flavobacterium sp. | reverse complement strand
GCCAAGGCCGCGACTACCGCCGGTTACCAAAGCTATTTTTTGTGTTGACATGTTCTTTGTTTTAGAATTATAGTACAAAGTTAGAACCGCCGCCAAGCTCAAAAATGGTGGAGACGTCAGAATTTTGTTCTCGCCGGAATTTGTTCGGCAACAGGATTTCGCGATTTGGGGAATTCCCTAGCCCGGACAGCCGCGAATAGCCCACAGGCACGAGACCTAGTTTTTGTTGACGCGACGCAGCGACCAAAGGAAGCTCGCGTCACGGCTTACAAAATCTTGGTTTCGCGCCGAGGACTAGCAGCAAATGGCCGGAAAAAGCTCCCGAAAAACAATCAGCCCAAGTGCTTCTTGCGGAACTGCAAAGGGGTTTCGCCCACCATTCCTTTGAAGAATTTCACGAAGTTTGTGGGTTCGTCCCAGGCGAATCTCACGCTGATCTCGGCTACCGAAAGGTCGGTTTCCAAAAGCAATCTCGAGGCTTCGTCGGCTATGGCGGTTTCCATGAACTCACAAGGCGATTTTCCAGTTGTCTCTTTTAGTGTGTTGGTCAAGTGACGCTTGTTGATAAAGAGTTTCTCGGCGTATCGGCTCGTAGACATCCTGAATTCCGCTTTCCCAGCGAAAAGTTCGGACAAATGTTCGCGGAACAATTTCATGAAATCGTCCGTTATCTGTTGGGCGCGCTGGCCTTTTCGGCTGGAGCTGGTCGTTTTCGTTATTTCGGCTGTTTGCGTCATGCTAGTGGGTAATGTCGTAAATGATCAGTCCGATGCCCAATAGGCAAAGTAGGCTTCCTCCAACAAAAAATAACTCCGGTGAACTCAATCCGGGTTCGGCGAAACCATATGCCGAAAGATAGGAGCCTGCAATCAGAACAACTACGCTTCGGGCTTTCGGCATTGATTTTATCATACTCAAATTTACTAAAAAACAAAGGCCGCGTTTGGGCGACCTTCACAAGATTTTGTCAAAAAAGCGGTCAGGAAACGCGCCATCCAGATGAAATGGCGATACGGTTCCAGGCGTTGATGGCAATGATCATCACGATGGCGTCGGCTATGTATTTGTCGTCGAAATGCTTTCTCAATTCGGCATAAGTCGCATCGGTGATGTGCTTTTCCGAGATCTTGGTCACTTCTTCGGTCAAGGCCAGAAGCGCTTTTTCTTCGGGCGTGTAAATGTCGGCTTCTCTCCAGGCGTTCAAGAGATAAAGTCTTTGTTCGGTTTCTCCGTTTTTGCGGGCGTCGGCCGTATGCATGTTGATACAGAACGCACATTGGTTGATTTGCGAAGCACGCAGTTTGATCAGCTCTTTGTGGGTGCCGGACAAAGCTGTCGTTGCAAGATAATTCTCAAGTCCGACGACGGCTTGGTAAGCGCCCGGAGCGGTTTTGGCGATGTTGACTTTGGTTTCCATGTCGATGTGTTTTTAATTACAGGACAAAGTTGCGTCAACCGCTTTCGGAAAAACTTGAAGTACTTCAAGAACGTAAAATCATCAAACGATGGTCTCAAAAAACAGTTGCTGTTCTAAACCCAAAAAGCTTAAGTCCAGACAACGTTTCATTGGGTCGCGTTTGTCAACATAGAGGTTTGCATTTCGCTTCAGGGCGAACCACATTCGCAGATTTTCGGGCTCCATCATCACTATAGTCGTGAATTTTTGGGGTTTCCCGTCGTATTCAAAGTCGACCGTCACTTCGTTGGAGTGCACCTCGGTCGGCTTTGCGTTATTTGTCGTCTCGTTCCGATAGAGGTCAACGAGCGATTCCTGTCTCCAACTCGATTCGTCGGGTTTGCGAAACGACAATCTGTAATTGATTTTTGCCTTTTCCAGATCTATTTCAATGCTATGGCCGTTTTTTAAAATATCGTTGGCTCTTTTTCTGTCGTCTTTGGCTTTTTTAGCTTTCGCGAATTTTACAACCAAGTACGCAAACAACACAATAATGCCGATAAAAAGAAAAACCGATGGATCGTGCCTGGCCCGCATCCTAAACTTTTCCCGCGCGTATCTTGCTCAGGAATTCGGCTGAAAAATCGAGATAACTCGCGAGCATATATTGTGGCACGCGTTGCACAAAGTCCGGAAACTGGTCGTTCATGTTGTGATAGCGTTCCTCGGCCGACATCGAAAACAAGTACTTGATACGCTTTTGAGCCGCACCAACCGCTTTCTGGTAGCAAAGCCTGAAGTAGCGTTCGAGTTTGGGCACTTTCGCCAGGACGGCTTCTAGGTCAGTTTTGGTGATGGTCAGCACTTGCGAATTCTCTACCGCCTGAACGTAAAATTCGGCTGGCGTTCCGTTGTGAAAAGACAGATAATCTGATAGCCACCAATTCTCTATCATGAACTGATGCGTCTGTTCGCTGCCTTTTTCGGTAATTACGTACAATCTGAGGCAGCCTTTCACTACAAAGAACAATCTGTCGCAAACGTGGCCGGCTTCAAACAGATGTTCTTTTTTCTTCGGATTTATTTCAGAAAGTCCCGACAACAGGATTTCGGCTTCCTTTTCGTCGAGACTTATGAATTTTGCGATATGGTCAAGTAAGGCTTGCATGATCACAAATATAGGCAAGCACTTCGGAAATAGCCGATTTTAAACGTTTACTGTCTTTTATAAACGTTTGTAAGCGTTTACTGTCGGATAAGATGCAGTAAATCAGTATTTTCGCTTCGGGTCTGGAAGCTGTCGGCATAATAATCGGGAAAAAGAAATGTGGGAAAAGTTACAACGTTTTGAGTTTGTCGATTTCGGATTTTAACGCAATTGCCGCGTGGTGAACCGAAACGAGCCAATCTTCGGCAGCGGCTCCGTCGGCTCCGTCCGAAATATACTTTAGGCACAAAAACGGAATGTTTTCCTTTTGAGCGATCAATGCCAGCGGATAAGCTTCCATATCGATCACATTGTACTCTGGATTCACGTGGGCAACTTCGAAAAAATCGCCGGTTCCGCAAATGCCTTGGGGTAAGCTCTGTGCAGAAATCCCGTACTCGAGAATCGGATCGATGCCAGACAAAGGCGTTTCGAATTTTTTGTAGCCTAAAGCCTGAACGTCCATGTCGCGCTGGATGAACTTTGTACAATTGATCACGCTTCCCTTAGCGAATTCGGTACTTCCGGCCGAGCCGAGATTCACGATGATACTCGGTTTTTCGGTTTCAAGTCTTTTCATCAGATTGTACGAAGCGAGCACTTTCCCGATTCCTACAAAAGCGTTGTTGCAATCTTCAAAGGCCGACGCCGCCTCGATTTCCAGAGCGAAAACAAATAGCGGGTTTTGGGTAAGGAGGTTTTTGAGCATGCGCAAATTTACCACAAAAAAAGCCCGACATTTCTGCCGGGCCATCCAAAATATTGAGTTGAGAATGGATTTAGAAACCAAGTCCTACGGCAAAACCGTTCACCGAAGACGGGAAATCTGCAACAGCCGTGGCCGCGCCAGTGGTCAAATTGACTGAGTAGACTTTTGCCGAAGTGCCGACGGTCAAGATCGCGTAGCCCGTGTTGGAAGCGCCGCCGATGTCGAAACCGTTGTTCTCCATAACGTCTATTCCGAGCATTCCAACAGACATCAAACTACCGTTGTTAGGCGGATCTTGTTTGTAGAGCATATCGGTTGTGGAGTCGATATCATACAAAACCGTCGAGGCCGTTCCAGGATAATTGTTTGTGTAAGCGGCAGCTGTTACGTTTGGAGTTCCCGGATTGAGGACGCCGTCAGCAGCAACTAAAGTACCGTCTGTTGGGTGAACGCGCAGGTTCTGGCCCGAGTCACTCACGATTCTGATCCTGTCCACAAAAGGGTTAAAGTCAAATCCGAAGTCTGTACCTTCCAATGTCGCAACTGGTCCGCTTCCAACCATTGCCGCAGCTCCGGTAGCTGTATTCAATACGTAAATTCTTCCTGTGCTACCAAGGGCGTAAAGTTGCCCTGTTACCGGACGCATGTCGATTCCTACAACACTTTCTCCGGCCTGAAGATTTGTGATTGGTTTAGAAACCGGAGTTCCAGGTGCCATAAAGTTGAAAATGTGAAGATTGTTCGTCGCATCTACAGCATAGCCGACGGGGTTTGTAGGGATCGCGATTCCGATGATTGAAGTGGAAAGCATACCCAAATCTGTGGCTTTCCCTGAAGAAAGGTTGATTTGGTAAAGATGATCCATTCCGTTCGTCGTAAGATTTGCAAGTGCGACATTTCCTGTAGCCGAAATGTCGAAACCGCCTTCTGCTGTTGGGGTTCCCGTTATGTC
>JBCNQO010000253.1:0-4265 GCA_039592825.1 Flavobacterium sp. | reverse complement strand
CGAGCGATTTCTCCATGACGACTTTTGATCGAAGATTCGCGGCCATGGCCAATCTGTGCTCTTCGTCGACATCAAAATCAACTACGGCCGTCTTGGCGAATTTGGCGCGCAGTTCGGGCGACATCTGGTAGCGGAAATAAAGTTCGATCTCGGCGTCTTCGCGAAGGTTTTCGAGATACCATTCGGGCGAGCGGAAAATAAGCTGCCAATCTACGGGTTCGTCCCAAAGACCGAATCTCGCGGCATTGTTGCCCAGGTCGATCACCAAGAATTCGTCTTTTCCCGGAAGCTTTCTCGAGCCGCGTCCTATCATCTGGAAATAAAGCGTCAACGATTTGGTGGCGCGGTTCAGGATGATGCTTTCCACGGTCGGTTCATCGAATCCTGTCGTAAGAATTCCCACAGACGTCAAAATGGCGTCTGGCGTCTTTCGGAACCAACTCAAAATGTCGCGTCTTTCCTCGGTTCCGGTCGTATTGTCGAGGTGTCTTATCGGCAAACCGGCTTCCTTGAAAGTGTCGTAAACATATAAGGAAGTGTTGATACCGTTGTTGAAAATAAGCGTCTTTTTGCCCATCGACTTCTCGGTGTACGCATGCAGAAGTTTTTCCTGCATAAGCATCGTCGAGTAAAGTTCCTCGGACGATTTTACGGTATAATCGCCATTGATCCCGACTTTGAGCGAAGTAAGACCGACATCATAAGTATAAGTCGAAGCACGCGCCAGATAACCATTGTCGATAAGCGAACGGATCGTGTCTCCGGTAATGAGTTCGTTGTAATTGTTGTACATCGGAAGCCTGATGTTCGAGCTCAAAGGCGTAGCGGTGACGCCTAGAATGAACGACTTCGGGAAAAATGCGAGAAGCTTTCGGAAAGAGTTGTAGTGCGCCTCGTCGATGATGACCAAACCGATGTTGTCCAGATGTAACTTACTGTCGTTGATGCGGTTTTTCAAGGTTTCGACCATGGCCACGAAACAAGAATATTCGTTCTGGTCTGGCAGATCTTTTACGCCGCTGTTGATGATCTTGTTCTTTACGCCAAAGCCCGAAAGCATCTTGTGCGTTTGGCGGCAAAGCTCGATGCGGTGCGTGAGTACTACGACTTTTTTCTGATGGATCTCGAGATAACGGCGCACGATTTCCGAGAAGATCACGGTTTTTCCGCCGCCGGTTGGCAATTGGTAAAGCAAATGGTAATTCGGGGCCGCGTTGTCGAAGCGCTCAAAAATGGCGTCGATGTCTTTTTTCTGATAGTCGTAAAGCTGTTTCCTCTGACCTACTTCGGCCTCAATTTCCCCTGAATTCATGTCTGCTTGGTCCAATTTTGCAAAAGTAAGCCTAAAAAGAAGTTTTCCTACTTCGCGAAAGTTAAATTTAACGTCGGTGGGATATCAGAAGAACCGAAATAAAAAATAACCACTTACAAAACAAAAGGTTACGAGTAAAATTCGCCGGCAAAATTATTATCGGACACAAATTCCAAAAGAATCTTGTTATAAGACGCTATATCAAAAGAAGAAAAGACGATTCTTGCTCTGACTTTTACAGCCAACTATCATCGCTTTCAGAAGTCGCAAACTTATGCTTCAGCAAACTAGACATTTCCGACTTTTCAACGTTACAGTTTGATTGTCTCAAAAAGCCAAAATCTTAAATACAAGACAATATTTTTTGAACATTTTGCGAAATTTTTAAGGTTTGTTCGCTTTGTATCGCTATTTTTGAGAATCCCAAACTACCAAAACAAAAATCCTACTGACATGGAAAATCTTTTTCAGGCCCGACCGCCCAGCCGGGAAAGCCACTACCCGACCCCAGCCGCGAACGTAGCCGCAACGCTTCATTCGCCAGGTTAATCCTTAAGAAATATCCCTAACACGATTTCCGGAAAGCGCCTTCCGGAAAAACTTCCGTTTTATCCGAATCCTCACCCGGACAAAGCGCAGGTGGCGCGTCCCCAAATTCCAACAACTGCAAATCATACCACTTAGCATGTTATCTTACGACAATCTTACCATAAATGAAGCCACGCTCATCCAAAAGGAACTGCGCGCCAAAATAGACCTCACGCCTTTCGACAAACCTGTAAAACTCGTGGCCGGAGCCGACATTTCGTTCAACAAGTTCAGCACCACGGTCTACGCCGGAATCGTTGTCATGGAATACCCGAGCATGGAAGTCAAGCAGGTCGCGCTGGCCAAAGACGAAGCCAATTTCCCTTATGTTTCCGGCTATCTGGCCTTTCGAGAATTACCAGCACTTTTGAAGGCCTGGGAAATGATCACGTTGAAACCCGATATTCTTATCCTTGACGGACAAGGCATCACGCACCCGAGAAGAATGGGAATCGCGACACATTTCGGGATTGTCGAGGATCAGCCCACGATTGGTTGCGCCAAAAGTATGCTGTCTGGAAAGTTCGACGATTTGGAACTCGAGAAATTCAGTTCGGCTCCCATCATTATAAAAGACCAACTTTGCGGCTATGCATTAAGGACGAAAAACGCCGTAAAGCCCATCTACATCTCGCCCGGACACCAGGTTTCGGTAGATCAGAGTTTGCAGATCGTTTCGAGATGTGTAGGAAAATACAGGATTCCCGAGCCAACGAGAATCGCGCATGAAAAAGTAAACCAATTCCGTTTGGGCGAATTGTCAGAAGGACTTCAGGCCGAATACTGAATGGGAGCGCAATCTACGTGATACCGGCTTTTGTGGCGGGAAGATTCTACCGAAATGGCTACGGCGATGATGTTTTTGTCGGCGTTCAGCGAATCGCTCGCCACAGAGACGAGGTTTCGCGGCTTCTGCAATTCGTCCATAATAAGTTTTACGGTTTTGGACGGATCGCGTCTTATGATTTCCTTTCCTTGTATGCAAACCCGAATAATGGCCGAATCCTTGATTTTGGACATGACTTCCTTTCTGGGCGAAAAAACCGGGTCGTAGCCTTTGTAGAGCACTTCGGGTTCGCCTAATTTTAGGATTTCCTTGATGACGGAAATCAGGGCTTGCTTGTCTGAAAGCGCACTCTTGAAACAAAGAAGATTAGAGATATGCGGTACTCGGAACAAGAAAGTAGAAACTTTTTCGCTTGAAACAATCGACATGATAACTTACCTATTAGGGGCTTTTAAATAAGTTCGGGATTATGGCGAAGTTCGCATTTTGCGATTTTTTAATTTTACACAATTTCGTTCCCAGCTTTCAAGATTCTCACTTTTCTAGGCGTTCCAGCTGGGTTTCGAAAAAATACCTGTTTGGCCAATTCTGGGATTGGGCTTTCGCGGATATGTATTCGATCCTGTCAAAAAAATCTCGTGCGAGCCCGTTTTCAATGACGTATCCGACGACTTCCTCAAAAGAATTCCCCATGCTTTTATAAAACGATTCGTGTCGGATCTCGCGTTTGGCCGTGAACTTTTGGGCCGTTTCGAGATTGTAGAGCATCAAATCTGTAAGCGCGAT
This sequence comes from Flavobacterium sp., assembly GCA_039592825.1. GTDB lineage: Bacteria > Bacteroidota > Bacteroidia > Flavobacteriales > Flavobacteriaceae > Flavobacterium. Next base: position 792 of record JBCNQO010000253.1, on the reverse strand, counting down.
CGGGTCGACTCCCAAAGACAGAAAATGCTTTATGAACTTTTGGGCCGTACTTCGACGCAGCTTGGGTTTTCGCGACTTTAACGGAAAATATTCGTTAGAGATTTTGGCTTTGGCCTCACCAATGCGTTTTTCCTCGTTCGGATTAAAGACGAAATCGTAGTAAGTTTTGACGGCCGGGAATTTGTCGTACAACTCGAGCAACTGTTCGGCAATTTGCTCTTTATCTATTTCTGAAAGATATTTCTTAAGGTTTCTTTTACTCATTTTTCATTGTGGGCACGTCAGATAGGATTACTTTTGCCACACAGAACTAAAGTACCACATTATGCTCAGAATTTTCAAGATCGTCGCCCTTTTAGAAGGAATTTCCCTACTCGGACTTTTCCTGATCGCCATGCCGTTGAAATACATCCTTAAAAACGAGGCGATTATGTTCCCTGTCGGAATGGCTCACGGACTACTTTTCATCGTCTACATTATTATGGCGATCATGCTGAAAGTTGAAGAAAACTGGAGTTTCAAGAAGCTGGCGATCGTGTGCTTGGCTTCGGTTATTCCTTTCGGAACTTTCTATGTGGAGAGAAAATACCTAAGACCACAAACACAAGTGTGACAGAAATCGTTAAACCGATTCACGAAATTGTGTAAAACTCCTTAAAATATTTCCGAAACCTCAAGAATTACAGGCAATTCTGTGCGTCATACTTAGGTTTTTTAAATTGTAATAACTTATATTTGCATTAGACCTTTGCAGAAATTAAGGTCGTCCAGCTAAATACGCCAAAACTTTAT
>JBCNQO010000252.1:0-4278 GCA_039592825.1 Flavobacterium sp. | reverse complement strand
AAAGTCGCTGAAGGCTTTTGCGTTTTCGACTTTCCTTCCTGAAGGTCGAGTTTGTCTGCCAATGACGAAAGCGTAGACAATTTTACCTGCTTTCTCCATTTTTCCTTGAGTTCGGCAGTTGTTTTGGCGTACGGAAGTTTCTCGTTGTCTGTATTGAAAGACTCTTCGGCCGTGTAATCGAACGGCTTGTCGAGAATGTCTTTGTAGTAAGCCTTGCTTTCTTTGATACGCTGCATTAAACGCTCATAAGTCAAGTTGAAAAACGTAAGGTCTTTGTTCTTGATCTGATCGTCTAGCTGGGTTTCGTATTTGGCAAATTCGTCTATGTCCGATTGCAGGAAAAAGCGCTTGGACGGATCGAGTGCCGTGATGTAATCCTTATAGATTCCTTTGGAGAAATTGTCGTCTAGATTCGCCGGATCGTAATGACCGCGTTCAATGACGAATTGCAGCAATTCGAGAAGCGCTTTGTCTTTCTCAGGATCGCCCGGATCTGCCTTTTTAGGCATAAAACTCCACAATGCCGCCGCGAGTACCGCGACCACGAGCATTACTTTATAATTCCTTTTCATAAATCGCACAATAGCATTCATTTGGGTTCTTAAAACGGCCAAGTTATGGAAAAATTATGCCGTAAACAGTGGGTTCCGTATAATTTTTTGTTAAACGTGGCGAATTTGATTGGTCATTTGGAAAGCGTATTTTTACGGACGCTTTTGCTGGGTTAGTAGCTGGATTTTCGTTTTTGTTACCGATGCCTAGCCCGGATTTTAGCGCATTAGCCTTTTGCAGGCAAACACCTGATTTTGTTGCGCTTGCACAGCGACCCAAGAAGCTCGTGCAAGGGCCTACAAAAACGGTGTTTGGCCAGAAAGCTAAAAGTGGAAGCCGGAAACAGCTTCTGGGAAAAAACCAAATTCCAAATTCCAGGCTCCAAATTCCAATTGGGTTGGATGAAAAATAAAAAGAAATGAAAAAAAGACCTTTGATTTTAGTGACTAACGACGACGGAATAACGGCTCCGGGCATTCGCGCGCTGATCGACGTGATGAAAGAAATTGGCGACATTATCGTTGTGGCGCCCGATAGTCCGCAGTCTGGAACCGGGCACGCGATCACGATAAACAACACTTTGTATCTGAACAAGATTTCTAAGCCAGATGCGGCATTTGACGAATACAGTTGCTCGGGAACGCCTGTGGATTGCGTGAAATTTGCGGTGAACGAAATCATTAAAGGCAAACCTGATCTTTGTGTTTCGGGCATCAATCACGGCTCGAATTCTTCTATAAACGTGATTTATTCGGGCACGATGAGCGCGGCTGTCGAGGCTGGAATCGAAGGAATTCCGTCTATAGGGTTTTCGCTTTCGGACTTCGATTGGAATGCTGACTTTGAGGTTTTGAAACCTTATGTGAAGAAAATCGCGATGCAGGTTTTGGAAAACGGCTTGCCAGAAGGCGTGATCCTGAACGTGAATTTCCCGAAAGAAAAATCGTTCAAAGGCGTTAAAGTCTGTCGTCAGGCCAAAGCGATGTGGGTCGAAGAATTCGACAAACGCAAATCGCCTCACGGACGCGACTATTACTGGCTTACAGGCAAATTCGTGAACCTCGACAAAGGCGAAGACACAGACGAATGGGCTTTGAAAAACGGCTACGGTTCTGTCGCTCCGGTGCAATTCGACTTGACCGCGCATCACGCCATGCAGCAACTCAACACCTGGAAACTCGATGAATAGGACCGACGTGGTTTTGGGATTTCTGGTCGGAATCACGGGAATGCTCGCGGGAAGTTTCCTGTTTGTGGCACTTTTCACGCAGTACACGTTGGCCGACGGGATTTTCATCATCAAAAAATCGGGTCAGTTGCCCAAAATATTGTCGCTTGGCGCCATCGTAAACCTCGCGATTTTCTTCGGACTGCTCAAATTCAAAAAAGACCTTATCGCAAAAGGCGTACTTTTGTCTATGTTCGTGATCACGTTTTTCACGATAATCCTTTATTATATATGAAGTATTACATCATTGCGGGCGAGGCTTCGGGCGATTTGCACGCTTCGAATCTGATGAAGAATCTGTTGGCCGAAGATCCGGGAGCCGAAATCCGGTTTTGGGGCGGCGATCTCATGCAATCGGTTGGCGGCACATTGGTGAAACATTACAGAGATTTGGCTTTTATGGGATTTGCCGAAGTCGTGATGAACCTGAAAACCATTCTTGGAAATATCGATTTCTGCAAAAAAGACATCGAAAGTTTCAAGCCGGACGCTTTGATCTTTATTGATTATCCGGGCTTTAACATGCGAATCGCGAAATGGGCGAAACCGCTTGGCTACAAGACTTTCTACTACATTTCTCCGCAAATCTGGGCTTGGAAGGAAAATCGCATCAAGGCCATTAAACGCGATGTGGATCAGATGTATGTGATTCTTCCGTTTGAAAAGGATTTTTACGAGAAGAAACACGGTTTTCCCGTGGAATTCGTAGGACATCCTCTGATTGACGCGATTCACGGACGTTCTAAAGTGGACGAAAGCGCTTTCCTAAAGGAATTTGAGATGGACGAAAAACCTGTGATTGCATTGCTTCCGGGAAGTCGCAAACAGGAAATCTCGAAAATGCTTGAAGTGATGCTTTCTGTCGTGCCGAAATTTCCCGAACATCAATTCGTCATTGCCGGCGCGCCGGGTCAGGAACCTGAGTTTTACCGACAGTTTACGAAGTCGAAAAACATCCATTTCGTCCAAAACAGAACTTACGATTTACTGTCGATCTCAACCGCGGCATTGGTAACTTCCGGAACCGCGACGCTCGAAACGGCTTTGTTCAAAGTGCCCGAAGTGGTTTGCTACCGCGGCAACTGGATTTCTTACCAGATTGCCAAACGCGTCATTACGCTCAAGTTCATTTCTTTGGTCAACCTTATTATGGACAGAGAAGTCGTGAAAGAGTTGATTCAAGGCGAATTGAATACCAAAAATCTGGTTTCGGAACTCACGAAATTACTGCAATCGGACACGCGTCAAAAAATATTGAACGACTATGATTTGCTTGAAAACAAGCTTGGTGGCGACGGCGCAAGTGCCAAAACCGCAAAGTTGATTGTTGATAACCTAAAGGCTCGCCACCCCCTATAAACAGCGGGTTTAAAATCTGAAAATCAATTATTTGCCGACTTTTTCGAAGTATAAAATCAGAATTGTGAACAATTTAATATCTCGATTTTACACAATTTCTAGATTTTATTGCTAAATTCGCCAGCAACCAAACAATAAGACACTTTTATCGTCGTTAAAAGTTTAGTTCCTAAAAAATTCTACTACAGAATTTTATTAATAAATCTAAAGGTGGTTGCCCGCCATCTGAAAAATAAAAAATAAAATATGTTTGTAAAAAAAGCATTGTTCTTCCTCGTTCCTGTTATCCTACTCGTTGCCGCCCAAGGCAATGCACAACAGCCGATAACGTCGAAGAAAGAAGCCCAGAAAAAAGGCGTTTACAGAAAACCTGCCGAAGACAATGTTTCTTCGGACGTGAAGTCGGCGGTGAGTTCGCTTACTGGTAAAGAGGCCGACAAGTCGACTACCAAAACCACTACTCCATCTAAAACTGTCGTTTCGACTGTGATTCCGCAAAGTCCTAAAACGACTGCGGCCGCTCCGGCTAAAACGGTTGCGACTCCAACGCCGGCGAAGACTGTGGCTGTGAAACCTGCTCCGGTGAAAGCCAAAAGCAAAAAAGGTTTGATCAACGAAAAAGACGACGCCGACATCGAGTCTGCTCCAGAAGAAAATTATGTAGCCGTACAAATGATCAACAACGCGTTAACGTTTATAGGAACGCGTTACCTTGGCGGCGGCACTACTACAAAAGGTATGGATTGCTCGGGAATGGTAACAGCCGTTTACAGATTGTTCGATATGTCGATTCCTAGAAGTTCGCACGAAATGGCGAAAGTCGGTGAGAAAGTCGAGCGCAAGGACGTTAAAAAAGGTGATTTGGTTTTCTTCCACACAAACGGTAAAAAATCGATCAACCACGTAGGAATGGTCGTTGAAGCCACAGACGAAGAAATCAAATTCGTGCATTCGTCTACGCAAAAAGGCGTGATCATTTCATCTACAAAAGAACCTTATTACGAGCGTAATCTCGTACAAGTCAATAGAATGCAACTGTAAAGACCAACATACATCATCAAAGAAGCCAGGTTTATCGCCTGGCTTTTTTTGTGGCCAAATTTTAACATTTTTTACAGATTTTCTGTAATCGACATCGA
>JBCNQO010000251.1:0-4280 GCA_039592825.1 Flavobacterium sp. | reverse complement strand
TATGAGAACGCTTTCCAGAAGTTCGCCAAGCGACGCTGATTTTTGTTCCTGTGAACATATTAGCCGACACCGTGATTCAGGAATGGATCATGGTGTCGGCTTTTTAATTTTCCGATGCAGATTAAAAAGCCTTTGTTTATGGGCAGTCAATGAGTTTTGAGGTACAAATAAGATACGAAAAGAGACATTTTTGACGAATTGTCGATTGCACTTTGCTAACCATTGGAACTTTGAGTGTATTTATTCCCGAAGTTAAACGCCTCACAACACTTTCCCAAACTAGTTCCTTATGTTTCAGGGTCTTTCTAACTTAAAGTAAAATTTAATTTAGGCGATGAAAGTACTTTTGACGGGAGCGACGGGTTATATCGGGCAACGGTTGTTGCCAGTGTTGCAGGAGAATGGGCATCACGTAGTTTGTTGCGTGCGGGACGAATCGAATTTCGACAAGAAGCGGGTCGGGAAAGCCGGGCAGCTTGAAGTCTTGGAAGTCGACTTGACCGATGCTGAATCCCTGGAGAAAGTTCCAAAGGATATTGACGTGGCTTACTATCTTGTTCACTCGATGGGTGGTTCGGGAAAGTTCAGCGGGATCGAAGAGCAATCTGCCAGGAATTTTGTCGAAGCTATCGCAAAGACGGATGCCAGGCAGGTGATTTATCTAAGTGGCATCGTCAACTCCAAAAAACTTTCGGCACACCTGGCTTCCAGAAAAAAGGTTGAAGATGTGCTTATGTCCGGAAAGGTTCCGGCGACTGTTCTGCGTGCCGGAATCATTGTGGGATCGGGCAGCGCTTCTTTTGAGATTATCCGTGATCTTGTCGAGAAATTGCCTGTCATGGTGGCTCCGAAATGGCTCTCGACGAAATGTCAACCAATTGCCATTAGGAATGTGATCGAGTTTCTTAGCAAGGTTCTTCTAAGAGAGGATACCTTTTCCAAACATTTCGATATTTATGGTCCTGATGTGTTGACTTATAAGGAAATGCTTCTTGGTTTTGCCGATGTTCGAAGACTCAAGAGGAAAATTTGGCTCGTGCCGGTAATGACACCCAGGCTTTCTTCTTTCTGGCTTTATTTCGTGACCTCAACTTCGTATGCTCTGGCAAGAAATCTTGTCGATAGCATGAAAGTGGATGTGGTTGCGCAGCCCAATGATCTGAGCGAAAAACTTGGTATCACCTTGATACCGTACAAAACGGCTATCAAGATGGCATTCGACAAAATAGAGCAGAATCTCGTACTCTCGAGCTGGAATGACGCTCACGGCGGGCGTTATTCCAAAAAGATGGTTTCCAAATTGTTGAAAGTACCGCAGTTCGGTGTCTTTACCGACAAAAAGGAAAGAAGTACCACAAATCCTACTAAGGCAGCCGAGAGGATTTTTTCGATCGGGGGCGCACACGGATGGTATTATGCAAATTGGCTATGGAGTTTTCGCGGTTTTCTGGACAAGCTATTTGGTGGGGTAGGACTGAACCGAGGCCGGAAAAACGCTTCGTCGGTCATTGCCGGCGACTCATTGGATTTTTGGAGGGTGATACATGTAGACAAGGAAAAGAATAGACTGTTGCTTTTTGCCGAAATGCGATTGCCCGGAGAGGCGTGGCTGGAGTTTAAGGTAAAGGACGACAAGGTTTATCAGACAGCGACCTTTAGACCGCTGGGCTTGGCCGGAAGGCTTTATTGGTACGCCATGCTTCCCTTTCATTATTTTATTTTCGGTGGGATGATCAATAAAATCGCGACAGATGACTAAATCAGGAAATCATACGGAACTTATTGGCGCGACCCAGGATAAATTCGGGTGGTTACCGTTGCTGCTTTTATTGGGGCTACTGGAATTACTGTTCGCTCTGGTATTTTTGGTTCCGATGACAGTGTTCGCATCAATTATCGGGATAGTCAGGATCTGGAAAGAGAGATGACACTGATTGCGGTTGGGTAAATCAAAAAGGCGTTGGGTGTTACTAGTCGGTTTGCCCTGCGTGTAAATCTTTGCCCTTTGGGATGGCGTAAAGCACGATCGCGGCCGACAGTATGAGAATGTTCTTGATGATATACTGTCCTTCAAAAGTTGGCGCCAAAAAACCTTTCCAGGTTTCTGTAGGAAATATAATTAACGGAGCTGCGGTTCCCAATAGATGAAGGACGAGCAATGTCAGGAACGCCTTAAGCCATCGCTTGACCAAAATCCCAATGCCGATAAGACATTCAAGGGCCGCAACAAAATACAGCGCATTCAAATCCTTCACGGTTCCAAACGACAATACTTCCAGGGTTCGCATTGCCATGGAGTCGGAAACACCCGACGGCCCGAGGAATTTCAATATCCCAAACCAGAGCATCACGATGCTCACGGAATACCGCAAGACTTCCAATCTCCAATCTGTTTCTCTTTTAACGGTATTCATACTGATGCTGTTTTTACGTTCTATGTGTAATGCTACCAGCAAGTTATAAAATTGTGTAAGGAGGTGCGTTTCATCATTCTTTTAATTTGTAGCACAACCGTAAATCATACACGAATCATGAAAACAGCAACAAAAACAACCAGCGGGAAAGACAGAAGATCGGAAAGGAAAACTCCGGCAAAACCATCGGCAGCTGATGGATTGAAAGAGCTTTTTGTAGATGAACTGAAAGACATAATCTATGCCGAGAGAGCGTTGGTGAAAGCGCTCCCGAAAATGGCGCAGAATGCATCTTCACCAAACCTCAAAGCCGCATTGGAAGACCACCTTGCAGTCACCGAAAATCAGGTGGTGCGTTTGGAAAAAGCCTTTGCCATTATGGGAGAATCAAACCGTGGCAAAAAGTGCGATGCCATGGAAGGCCTGATCAAGGAAGGTGAAGGTATTCTGGAAGAAACACAAGCTGGCCCGGTAAGGGATGCGGGAATCATCTCTGCCTGCCAGAAAATCGAACATTACGAGATCGCATCCTACGGAACATTGGCCGCTTTTGCCAAGACGCTTGGCCAAATGGAGGTCATGGAATTGCTTTTGGAAACACTGGAAGAAGAAAAACAAGCGGATGTCACGCTTACCGAATCGGCCTACAATACCATCAATTTTGATGCGAAGGCCGAAAACGAATGAGACTATTGGTTTTGCGTTATTTTTTGGAGAGCTGCTTTCGGGCAGCTTTTCTCATCGATAACTATTGGACTAAGAAGGTTTTTTCAAGATCAGCTAGTCTTTCTTGATTACGAAACCGTTGTCCTTTAGCGAGTCAAAAACTTTGATAAGGATTTCGGAACGGATTTTCCCATTGCTCATCTTGTCGTCGGTTTGAACCCAATATCGCGCGTTGAGTTGCGGAGCCGTACCCGTAATTCCAGAAATCACCACTACGTTTTCGCGACCGTCGGTTACCGTCGTATCTGCCTTTAGTATGTCCTTTATCAGAGATATGGCTTTTCTGTAATCGGAACCGAACTCGAGCCCGATTGTAAATTCCTGCAGCAGGAAACCGCCTCGGTTGTAGTTGATAAGTGTACTTTTTACCAGAAGCGCATTTGGGATGTAAATGTCTTTCCCGTCGCTTTTAATTTGGGTGTCACGCAGATTAAGGGCAATGACTTTTCCTCTTACACCGTTGCTTTCGATGATGTCACCCACACTGAAAGGGCGTTTGAAAGCCAACAGGATTCCGGCCAGAAAATTTTCCCCAATGTCCTTAAGCGCAAAACCTATCACGAATGCCGAGATTCCCGCGCCCGCCAGAAGGCTTGTGGCCATCGTGGAAAGCCCAATGATGCGGAACATGAGGAAAACGCCCAGTATCAAAAGTACTGCTTTGATGAGATTGGCGATGAAAGTTGCCAAAAGTGGATCATGCATGCGGCGTTTGAGACGGTTGTCTGCAAATATCCTCACGCGGGAAGCGATTAGCCATACGATGACTATTACGACGATCGCCAGAATAAATTTTGGTGTGACGTCAACAATCTTGTTGTAATAGCTTTCCAGGTTTTTTATAAGGTCTTGGATGAACTGCTCCATGAAATGTGTTTTTTCCAAAATTAGCTTCGTCGGCCCACAATGGTCTTATATCAAAATCCAAAAGTTTAATGATTTTTTGGCGCAAATTATCTCTCATACGATCTGAATAGCGTGACGACTTGTACAACATATATTGAAAGTTCTGTACCGCCGCCTTCGCACAGGCATCCAGCATCGCCAGCACCGGGGCTTCCATCATCCGTTCCGGGCCGATCGCGACGCTGTTCTGCGTCACCGCGACATCGCCATTATAGGGGGCGACACCGTCCTTCT
>JBCNQO010000250.1:0-4287 GCA_039592825.1 Flavobacterium sp. | reverse complement strand
TAAGCGGATTCGCAGAAGTTTTTCCTTCGGCTTTGGCTTTGGCGAAAATTGGCGATTCGTGCATGTTCTTGCGGATGATGTACGAAACGAAAACCATGAAGATCGAGATCCAGAAAGGAACTCTCCAGCCCCAATCGTCAAAATCTTCTTTACTCAAAAGCGCTTTGGTCGCCAAAATCACGATAAGCGAAACGAACAGACCGACTGTCGCCGTAGTTTGGATCCACGATGTCCAATACCCTTTCTGGTTTGCCGGAGCGTGTTCGGCCACATAAGTCGCCGCACCGCCGTATTCGCCACCGAGCGCCAATCCTTGCAATAACCTAAGAATCAACACGAGCAATGGCGCCATAAATCCGATGGTTTCGTATCCCGGAATACATCCGATAAGAAAAGTCGCGCCGCCCATAAGCAAAAGCGTGACCATAAAAGTGTATTTACGCCCGATAAGATCGCCCAGACGCCCGAAGAACAAAGCCCCGAAAGGTCTTACGACGAAACCTGCGGCAAAAGTCGCGAGCGTTGACAAAAAGGCTGCCGTTGGATTATCGGCCGGGAAAAATTTGGTCGAGATGACCACGGCAAGACTTCCGAAAATGTAGAAATCGTACCACTCGATAAGCGTTCCCACCGACGAGGCGGTAATGACTTTCCAGATTCCTTTGGTTGAAGTAGAACTCATTTTTAATGATGAATTAGGAATTATAAATTATGAATGTTGGTTCTGATATTTGGACGATCGCCCGAGCCTACTGCTTATAGCCTAAAGCTTACAGCAATTTATAGATATATCTGCAGTTGAAGAATAAAATCGCCTTTCATCGAACTCTGGCTGGCACTGGTATAAACCGGACGCGTCGAATATTGGGTCGTGATCTTGGCATGATGGCCGTCTAGATAGAAATTCGATCCTATGTCGAACTGGCTGCTCGATTTGTCCAGAGCCTCGAAATTCTTGTAGGTGTACGAGGCATACGGTTGGATGCGCACTTTGGGTTTCTCGTTCTTGTTCGGAAGCAAAAAGCCCGCTTGCGTGTACCAGATGTTTCCGGTTCCCATCATGGGCTGCGCATTTCCGAACCCGGCCAATGCCGGTGCGCCCGTAAAAGTAGGATCGGCAACGCCCACGTTCATGATCCCGAGGTTTCTCATGTAGTTCGGGCCAAAGTCGTAATTGTAGAAAACCGAATAGGCCGAAATCGCCATCTTGTTCTCTTTTTTTCCGATCGGCATATCCACGAAAGCATCGGCAGACAAAAGCGTAATGTCGTGTTTTTCGACGTTCCCGGCCACCGAAGTGCGCGTGCCGTTGGGAGCCGAATAAAAACCGGCACCAAGGTTGAAGACTTTCTTGGTTCCCATGTAAGTGCCCACTTTATAAGGCAAAAGATTCGATTCCTGATCCAGGAACTGGTATTCGAGATAGCCCATTTTCGCCCATTTCGTGTTTCCGTTGTTGTCTACGGCAACGGCGGCGCTTTCGGTAGGAACGTCAACCGGCGCGAGGTTTGTGGCGAAAGGTTTGTTGTAAGCCAGACGATATTCGAGTTTTCCGAGTTTCCCTTTGGCAAAGAATCCCATCTGGCGCGCGAATTGGTCAGAGTTCTCGATTAGCGGCCAGTTGAAGATAGGCGCGTCTACGGTAAGGAAGTTGAGCGTCGAGGCCATCGTCATACGCGAAAGTCCCATATAATAGTGCAATCCGCCTCCAAAGGTTAAGCTGAAGTTTTTGGCTTCTCCGGGCAAGATCACGGCATACTCGTTCCAGGCGTCGTGAAAGAACAATCCCGGTTTTTTCCCGGCACCGTATCCGCCGGTTCCTGTAGAACTTACCGCGCCTCCGTTGGTAAAGGTCTGGTTGTTGATACCGAAATGCGTCAGTATGAGATAGCGTTTGGAAATCTGGGCATACATGAGCAAGCGGAGTCGTCTCGCGCCAATGTCTTCACTGGTAGAAGCGCCTTCTCCGTTGATGTTCGTGCCCGGATTCATTTCTGTAGACCGAAACCAGATCTGGCTCCAGACAATCGTTCTGAGGTACTTCTCCCCTTTTTCGTCCAGATTGAACTTCAGGCCCGGGCCGTAATCTGGCGATCCTTGAGAATACGCGGCTAACCCTAGCGAAAAGAGCAGCAATGTGGCAATGCGTTTTTTCATAAGAACAGAATTTTTAGGTGGTTTGGTTGGATATTCTTTACCGCCAAATTCTGTTTTTACGTTTCAGAAAAAAATTGTGGTATATTTTTATGTAAATACGATATAGCTCAGTCCTTGAACCTTTCCCATTTGATGAGCATGAACTTGTCGCCAAGCTCGGTAATGATCATGCCAGCTCCCGACAAATGCGATTTGTCTTTGAGGAATTCGATGAGCTCGGAATGGTTGTAAATCTTGTAAGTGGGATGATAATCGGAATGCGACGGTTTCTTGACCTTGAACTCTTTCACCCAATTACTGACGGTCACGTGAGAAACCCCGATAATCCTTTCAATCTCGCGATAGCTGATACCTTCGAGATACAATTGTAGGGCTTTGGTTACATAATAGTTGTCGATCTTTTTCCCGAGTTTGTTCACAGTAAAATAGTACTTGCACTTCTTGCACAAATACCGCTGTCTGTCGTTGATGACACCGCTTTTTACGACTTGTTCGTTCTGGCATCTCGGGCAGGCGAAAGCATCCATATATATAAATTTTGCATAAATATAGTAAATTAGCAAATATGAAAAAATCGATTGCGTAAAAAAGTGGCTGTTTTTTAATTGGGTACAAAATTTTAAGGAAGATTTTTTGTGGTTTGGATAAATTTTATCCGAAAAGGCAATTCTGGCGCCATCCGAAATTGCGCTGTCCGATATACATCGCAAGCCAAAAATCCTTTAATTTGTGAAAACGACATTACTATGCGATTTGACCCGGAAACGCTCGAGCATTCGGCCGTTTACAAACTGCTCACCGGAGCCGTGATCCCACGACCTATCGGCTGGATTTCCACCATCAGCGAAGACGGCATAAACAACCTCGCCCCTTTTTCGTTCTTCAACGTCGTGGGCGAAGATCCGCCTCACATCATGTTCTCTACCGGACGAACCGGCGACCGCAACAAAGACACTTTGAACAACGTCTTGTCCACAAAACAGTTCGTGGTGAATATGGTCACCGAAGCCACTGTCGAGAAAATGAACCTCACGGCCTCGCTTGTTCCTCACGACATAGACGAGTTCGACCTCGCCGGATTGACCGCTTTGGAATCAGAAATCGTAAAACCACCTCGCGTAGGTGAAAGCCCGATCCATTTCGAATGCGAACTCGTGCACCATTTCCATCTGGAAAACCACAAATACGGTGGCGCCGTGATGTGCGTCGGCCGTGTCGTGATGATGCATTTTGACGACTCGGTCTTGCTAGACAACTACAAAGTGAATATGGAAACGTATCAGCCAATAGCAAGACTTGCCGGCGCAAACTACTCAAAACTGGGCGAAATCTTTACCGTAAAAAGACCATGAAAATCACCGTAATCGGCGGCGGACCAGGCGGCCTTTATTTCTCTATCCTTTTAAAGAAGGCGCTTCCGCAGACGCAGATCGATGTTTACGAACGCAATAAAGCCGACGACGCTTTCGGTTTCGGAGTCGTTTTCTCGGACGAAACCCTGAGCGAATTCCTGTCGCGCGACCCAAAATCTTACGAACTCATAAGAAGCAGTTTCGCCTATTGGGACGACTTAGATGTGGCACGCGATGGAGAAACCGTGAGAATCACCGGAAACGGCTTTTGTGGCTGTTCGCGAAAAACATTGCTCCAGCTTTTACAACAAAGATGTATCGAAGAAGGCGTGAATCTTCATTTCGAGGCGAATGTATCCGATTTGAGCCAATTTCAAGATTCCGACTATATCGTCGCTGCCGACGGAATCAACAGCCAGATACGCGATAAATTCGCATCGGAATTCGGAACCAAAATCAAGTTGCAGCGAAACAAATTCGTTTGGCTCGGTTCGACAAAGCCATTGGACGCGTTCACGTATTTTTTCCGCACGACCGAAAACGGCACTTTCGTCGCCCACACTTACCAATATGAACAAGGCAAAAGCACCTGGATTTTTGAGTGCACGCCCGAAACCTGGGAAAAGTCGGGGTTTTCGACAGAGAACGAACAAGACACTATCGCCAAACTATCCGAGATTTTTGCTGAAGAACTCGACGGCCACGGCCTGATTTCCAATCGCTCGCATTGGCGCCAATTCCCAACGATCACCAACGAGAAATGGCATCACAACAACAT
>JBCNQO010000025.1:0-9118 GCA_039592825.1 Flavobacterium sp. | reverse complement strand
CAGTCCGCTACCCTTCTTGATTGGGCCGCGAACCTCCTTCTTTACTGCCGGTATGTCGATGAACTTGGTTGCTGATTGCGGGTGCAAAAGTAGCACCCTTTTTCGTTTCTGCAAGTTTTCCCGAAGGTTTTTTTCGAAGTTTTTTCGCGTTTTGGCGTAACTCGCTGGAAAGGCGGTTTTTGCAGGCGAAAGTTTTTTTCATGTTTTGGGGACGTGGCGCCTTCGGGACGCCCGCGTGAGCCCCGATAGCTATCGGGGGCCTTTGCCTGAGCTCTTTCGCCCCGCACCGCTTTTGCCTCCCGAACGGTGTTTTCCCGGCGGAAAGCGAGTGGCTGCAGCCCGACGGCGGCCCCCGTTTCGGGTATTCGGGAGCGGATCTTTCTTTTTCGGCGGTTTTTGCTTGCGGGATCGCCGCCGGCACGCCCTAAAAAAAGAAAGCAGTCGCAGTGGCAGTGGCAGTTTTCCTACGGACGGAATTCGTGGGCACAAAAAAAGACGGCCATGAACCGTCTTATATATTATAGTGTTTGTCTTTTGTCAGCCCTGCCGCTGCTACTGCAACTGCAACTCCCACCGCTACCGCTACTCTATATACTTCTCATCGCGAACGCGTCTTGAGATAAGCGGCAAAATCTGAGCGCCGTGGCTTTCGTAGGAATAGCGTTCGCCCGAGGTAAGTTCGTACTCGATCTCGAAAACGCCCAAAGTGTCTAGCACCAGCAGAATCATTCGGCCTTCGTCGTCTCTATATAATGTGTAGTCGCCAGAAAGTTTTTGCAGTTCTATCATTATTCGAATCTGATGGCGCGCACCGGCGAGATGCGGGTTATTATATAAGAAGGCACGATGAGCACCAAAAGGCTTATGAGCAATGTTCCCACGTTCAATAAAAGAATGTAGCCGATGTTGAAATAGACCGGAGCGACCGTTACATAATAGTTTTCGGGATTGAGCCTGATGATCCCGAATTGCTGTTGCAACAGGATAAGTGCGATCCCGATGGCATTTCCCCAGGCCAGACCTCTCAATATAATGTAGCCGGCGTTGTACAGGAATACTTTGCGCACGCTCCAATTGGTCGTTCCCAGCGATTTGAGGATTCCTACCATTTGGGTTCTTTCGAGAATGATCACGAGCAAGGCCACGACCATGTTGATTGTTGCCACGACGATCATCACCACGAGAATCACTATAATATTGAAGTCGAAAAGTTTCAGCCAGTCGAATATATAGTAGTATTTCTCGATGATGGTTTTGGTATCTAGCGCGATTGCGGGATTTTCGGCGTTGAACGTATTCTCGTAAACTTCCTGACCTTTCTGTTCGATCTTGCTGAAATCGTCTACAAAAACTTCAAAAGAACCGACTTGATTGGGTTTCCATTTGTTGATTCTTTGCAGATGTCGGATGTCGCCCAAAACGTAAGTGGCGTCAAACTCCTGAAGCCCGGACGTGTAAATGCCCACGATATTGAAAACGCGAAGGTTCGGTTTTTGGTTACCCTGGCCTTCTTTCATGAAAAAGGTATTAAACTTGTCTCCGAGTTTTAGTTTGAGGCGATCGGCCAGAAATTGTGAAATGATGACTTCTTCGTTGAGATTTCCCGAAACGTTCGGAAGGCGTCCGGCCACGAGAAACTCGTCGAGATTGCTCCAGGCATAGTCTTTTCCGACGCCTTTGAAGATGATTCCTTCGAAAGCGTCTGGCGTGCGGATGATTCCGGCTTTGGAAGCCACGGCCTGAATGTGTTTGATTCCGGAAATGGAAGTGAACTTCGGATAGAAGTCTTGCCTCGTGGAAATCGGCTTGACCGAAACTTCGGACTGATTGTCGTCGTAATTCGAAATGATGATGTGTCCATTAAACGCCGACACCTTTTCGCGGATCTTTTGCTGAAGCCCGATTCCGGTGGCAACCGACAAAATCATCATGACCATTCCGATCGCAATGGCCGTGATGGCGATTTTTATAATTGGTGCCGAAATAGTACTTTTACGGCCTTTGGACGCAATTAGCCTTTTGGCGATGAAATATTCGAGATTCAATGTCGTTCGAGTAAAGTCCCCAAATGTACACTTTCGACAGGATTTATTCTTTGTCGGAACAAAATATCACAAGAATTTATGACGCGGCCTGCCACTCAAAAGCCACTTCGATTTTACACTTCTTTATTGAAACCTGGCTATTTTGCCGCAATTGCCCTCGCGCTTTCGATCGTTTCTTGTAAAACGTCGCAAAAGCGGATTGCCGAATTCTCGAAACCCGCGAAAGCCGCCATCAAAAGTAAGATCCGTCCGACGCGATTCATGACTGGCGCCGACAATACCACGAGTTATTTCGATCTGATCCAGGGAAAGAAAATCGGGATCGTGACCAACCAAAGCGGCCTTATCGATTATGATTCGATTTACTCGCTTCCCGACACTTTGGAACTGACGCACCGGGAAGCGACCGTGACCAAAACCATGCACGTGGTCGATTACCTCAAAGTGAAATCGAAGCTCGACGTCGAGAAAATCTACGCGCCCGAACACGGTTTTAGAGGCGAATCGCCAGACGGCGAAGACATCGTGGACGGAAAAGACAAGAAAACCGGCATTCCGATTTTGGCGATTTACGGCAACAGCAAAAAACCGTCGCCCGAACAATTGGCCGGAATCGACGTGATGTTGTTCGATTTGCAAGATGTCGGAACCAGATTCTATACCTATATATCGACGCTTCATTATGTGATGGAAGCTTGTGCCGAAAACAAGATTCCGCTTATCATTCTCGATCGTCCGAACCCGAACAGTTACGCGATTGACGGCCCGACGCTCGATCCTGCTCACAAGAGTTTTGTGGGAATGCACCCGATTCCGGTTCTGCATGGTATGACAATCGGCGAATATGCGCTTATGATAAATGGTCAGAAATGGCTTAAGGATTCGATCCAGTGCGACGTGAAGATCGTGCCTTGCGAAAACTATCGCCGTAGCATGCCTTACCATTTACCGGTGAAGCCGTCTCCGAATCTGCCGAACGATCAGGCGATCAATCTGTATCCGAGCCTTTGTTTTTTCGAAGGCACGAACGTGAGCATTGGTCGTGGAACCGACAAACAGTTCCAGATTTACGGTTCGCCTTACCTGCCGACTTATCCTTTCGAGTTTACACCTCGCCCTAACGAAGGTTCGAAAACGCCGCCTTTGAACGGAAAAGTTTGCTGTGGCGAAGATTTGACCAAGGAACCACGTCTGGATCGCATCGAACTCAAATGGCTTATCAACGCTTACAAGAATTTCGAGGACAAGTCGAAGTTCTTTATTCCTTACTTTACGAATCTGGCCGGAAGCAAGGTTTTGCAACAGCAAATCGAGTCCGGAATGACCGAAGAAGAGATTCGGGCGACCTGGCAGCCTGGCATTGAAGCTTTTCAAAAAATAAGAAAACTTTATGAGATTTACTGAGAATCCTCAGAAATCCATTGCGTATTTTAGTGATATGTTCGAATCTAACAACAACACAAACACATTTACTATGAAAGGCGCTGATTTGCTTTTAAGCTACATGGACGAATTACAGCGTATCATCGAGGTAATAAACTCCTATATCGACAAAGGTCTGGACTTGTTTCGCCAGGCCAAGGAATGGGTCGAAAGAATAATCGAATACATTGGGCGCGGAATTGACTACATCGTCAACGCTCTCGGTGCCAAACGACCATCGCGCGTTGACCATTTGGTAGAAGCCGACGACTATATGTTCGTTTAAAAAACAAAGCCTCCTTATCGGGAGGTTTTTTTTTTGGACATACTTCAGTGTTCGCCTTTCCGATCAGAATCGAATTTGCTCGAAAACAAAAGTCCGCTTTTTTCTGAAATAGTCTTTGCTGCTGATTTTGGGTTTTCCATCAACTATCTGAACTGCTTTGTCGATCGTAGTGACAATAACGTTGTCGACACTCAACGCCGATTTGATCTCGAACGTAATTTCCTTTCCGACCTCGATCGTTTGCAAATCGTAATACTCGGGAATCACGACGGTTTTTCGATCTCTTCCGACCAAAACCGAAACTTCACCACTTGACTTTGGGGCAATCATATAATCTGAAGGTACAAAGTAAATGGGCTTGTCTGAAATATTTTTGAGTTTTACAGTGTAGACGAAATCATCTGGCAACTCGAAAGCGAATGTGAGATTGAAAATTGCCTTCCCTCTCACTTTCCCTACTTCGTCGATCGTCTTGAATTGTCCGAAACAAACCGACCAAAAGAGCGAAACACCAATTAAAATCCAAGTTCTCATTTCAAAAATATATTTGAGATCACATCGGCATGCGTTTCTTCATTTCCTCGACAATACGAAAAGTCGCCGGACAAATCTCCACATTCTTTAAAGTAAGGTTCGAGATCTGCTGGAACTTTTTCCGGTCGGTGTGCGGATATTCACGACACGCTTTTGGGCGTACATCGTAAATCATGCAATAGTTTTCCGAATCGAGAAAATGGCAAGGCGTTGATTGCAGCACATAATCTTTGTCTTCGTCAATCCTGAGATATTGGTCTATGAACTGCTGCGGCTTCATTCGGAAATGCTTCGAAATCCTCTCGATATCGGCCGAAGTGAAAAGCGGTCCGGTCGTTTTACAACAATTCGCGCATGTCAAACAATCGGTTCGCCTAAACTCGTTGTCGTGCAATTCCTGCATCACATAATCGATGTTCTTGGGCGCCTTTTTCTTGAGCTTATCGAAATACTTCTTGTTCTCGTTATGCTTATCTTTGGCGAGCTGCGGCAATTGTTTCAGAAAATCCTGCATGCGGCAAAGGTACAAAACCCTGAACCTTTTACCCTGAACCCTGAACCCAAAATCATGAAAGACCTTTTCGGCCAAGCCATCTTAGATTACCAAACCAACAATTCGCCCGAAGATCTTATTACGGAAACCGATATCTCGGAAGCCGATGAGATGTCGGTTGCATGGCTTTTTCGCACTTACAAGGAATTGCCCAAAATCGAGAAAAAGGCACTTGATC
This sequence comes from Flavobacterium sp., assembly GCA_039592825.1. Lineage (GTDB taxonomy): Bacteria > Bacteroidota > Bacteroidia > Flavobacteriales > Flavobacteriaceae > Flavobacterium. Next base: position 4,100 of record JBCNQO010000025.1, on the reverse strand, counting down.
TTGCAAAGGGAAAAGTGTTGGACGTAGGTTGCGGCGCCGGAAGTCACAGCCTTTATCTGCAAAACGACAAAAAACTCGAAGTGGTTTCTATCGACATTTCGGCGAATGCGATTGAAGCTTGCCGTCTGCGCGGACTTAAAGATGCGCGGGTTTTTAATGTTCTGGAAATGGAAAACGAGAAGTTCGATACGATAATCCTGTTGATGAACGGAACGGGAATTTTCGGACGCCTTGCCGAAATCTCGAAATACCTGCAAAAACTCAAGTCGCTTTTGAACGAAGGCGGACAGATTTTGCTCGATTCTTCGGACATCATCTACATGTTTGACGAAGACGAAGACGGCGCCTATTCGGTTCCCGCTGACAGATATTACGGAGAATTGACTTTCGATTTGTCTTACAAAGGACAAAAAGAGGAAGCTTTCCCGTGGCTTTACCTTGATTACAACACACTCCAAAATGCTGCGAACGCAAATGGTTTGCAATGCGAATTGCTGTTCGAAGGCGAACATTTCGATTATCTCGCCAAATTATTCTGACTCTATTTTGGCTTCGAAGATTTCGGCCAGATCTTTTTTACTTCGGTCGGCTTCGACTTTGAACCCGAAATAGAACATCAGGAATCCCATGCCAAGCATAAAAAACGGGATGGCGATAAACGCTTTTGGGCCTTCGTTGAACAAAGTCGTCAGAATTGCGATACATCCAAAAGTCACTCCTGCCAGCCAAATCATCATGAATATCTTCACGACTGGCTCGGGTTTCATCGCCACTTTGATTCTTGAACCCGACATTGCCGGCGAAATTTCACCTTCGATACTCGGTAAAAACGAGTTTCGGTAATTGATTACGCGCCTTATCCGAAAGGAATTCCCGAAAATATTGCCCATGTAAGGCGTTGAATAGCTCGCTCTCCAACCAAATCCAAATGATTTTTGTGGTTCAACTTTTTCGGAAAGGCGTTGCAAAACTTCTTCTGCCGACAGATTGCTTCTGTAAATGACTTCGGCTTTTGGCGGAAAAAATCCCATATCAAACGAGAATTAGGTTGGTTGTCGCGATAATTTCCTTCAGCGATTCATACAAATGATCGATGTCGCTTTGGGAAACGTAAATGTGAGTGGAAATCCTCAGGTAAAAATTCCCGTTCAGGTTCATGACCGGGATTTCTATGCGATACTTGTCGAATAACAAACTTTTGAGCGCCGCCGCATCTGTCGTGTTGATTGGAATGCTGCACATCTGACCCAGAAATTCTTCCGAAATCGGGCAAATCGGGTTTGTTCCGAGCAAATCGCAAAAGCGCTGATAATTGTCTTGAACCAAATCACGGCTTTCTTTGGCGCGAACTCTCCAGTCGATTTCTTCGAGAAATTTCACGCAAGCGCCCGCAGTGAGAAATGCCGAAATGTCGCGCGTGCCTTGATGCTCCTGATAATCGAGAAACTGGCTTTCGCCGGGAAAAGGACTTTCGTAACCCCAACCCACGACCAAAGGATCGAGCATTTGCTGAAACTCCTTTTTCACGTACAAAAACGATGAACCTTTCGGCGCGAGCATCCACTTGTGCAAAGTGCCCGTGTAAAAATCGACTTTGAGGTCAGAAATGTCAAGATCGATGTGGCCCGGAACGTGCGCTCCGTCTACAATCGTGATCAAACCGAGCTCTTTGGCGCGCTCGCAGATTTCCTTTACCGGAAAAATAAGCGCGGTCGCACTAGAAATCTGGTTCAGGAAAACGACTTTGGTCTTATCGGAATAGCCTTTCCAGAAATCTTCGATCATTTTTTCTTTGGAAACTACGGGCAAATTGAGCTCGGCACGCACGTATTTCGCTCCGGTTTTCTTGCTGTAGAAATTCCAGGTTCTGTCCATTGCGCCGTATTCGTTGTCTGTGGCGAGAATCTCGTCTTCGGGCTCAAGGTCGAGACTGCGCATGATCGTGTTAATGGCGAACGTCGGATTAGACGTAAAAAAGAAATCCTGAGGCGAACAATTGACGAATTTGCCCAAAACCGCCTTCGATTCCTTGAGATATTTGGCGCTGTTGGAAATTACAAACTGTACAGGCTCGTATTCCAGCTCGCGTTGCCACTTTTGGTAGTCGTCGAAAATAGGTTTCGGGCAGGCGCCGAACGATCCGTGGTTGAGATAAGTGACAGATTGGTCGAGCAGAAACTGCTCTTTATAGTTGTTCTTCATTTGTGATGTCAGACTTTAAGCCAAAAAAAATGGCCGCCTTTTAAGCGACCTAAATTTAACCTTTTTGAAAAACCAACGGCAAAGTAATTTTGAGCGCGTAAGGTTTTCCTGCTTTTGTAGCCGGTTGCCATTTGGGCGCGGCTTTTATGACTCTTATGAATTCCTGGGCCGAAGTCGCGTCTATGAATTCGGTAAGTCTTAGGTTTTCTACTGTTCCGGTTTCGGTGACTGTAAATGTCGCGACCATTTTTCCGGGTTTTTCGAGTTTGGACATATCGAAATGCTCGCGCACATATTTGTGGAAGTTGGTAACGTCGCCGCCTTGAAATCTTGGCGCGATGATTTCTCCTCCCAAATACACTTCGTCTTCGCCACCGAGTTGTGAAAATCCGGAGAACGAAACGAGGAAAACCAATAGCGTGAGCAGTTTTTTCATTTATGGGATGTTGAGATATTTGTGCGTTTGAAGCGAAATTCTCCATCTCGGGTTTGCCATAACGTAGTCGACGATTTGTGGCGTCATCTCATCTCGCTTGCTCCACTCGGGTTGCAAAAACAAGATTGCGTCCGGGTTCACTTTTGCCGCTTGTTCTTCTGCGAAAATGAAATCGTGTTTGTTGAAGATGATGCATTTTAGCTCGTGAGCCGCGTCGTAAACCGATTGGGTCGGAAGCTTCGTTTTCTTCGGCGAAAGCGTGATCCAATCCCATTCGCCGGACAACTCGTAAGCACCCGAAGTCTCGATGTGGATCTTGATGTTTTTTTCTTTGAGACGCGAAGTCAGTTCGGACATATCCCATGTGAGCGGTTCGCCTCCCGTAACCACGACAGTATCGGAATAACTCTTGGCATTGCTGACGATTTGGTCAACGTGCGTCGGCGGATGAAGATCGGCATTCCAGCTTTCCTTCACATCGCACCAATGGCAGCCAACGTCGCATCCGCCTACCCTAATAAAATAAGCGGCCGTTCCTGTGTGATACCCTTCTCCCTGAATGGTGTAGAATTCTTCCATAAGCGGCAGCATCACACCATTGTTCACCATTTCCTGTACTTCCTGTGTCAACATCTCGAAAAATAAAGTGCAAAGATAGTCAATAAACCGTGTTGGTCAGAAACGAAAAAACCGACAGTTTCCCGTCGGCTTTTCTATCGTGATTATAAATCAGGAATTACAATTGTTTCAACGATTGGGTCGCGAAAGACTCACTTGGCTGGATTGCTAAAGTCTTGTTGAAATTCTCTTTCGCTTTAACCTTGTCGTTTGTGGCTGCATAGAAGGCTCCGATGTTGTTGTAAGCCTCAACCATTTTTTTCTTGGTCGCTTCTTTGCCTGTTTCTTCTGCACCTTTTTCAGACACCACGCGGATGTAGTCTTCGTACGCTTTGGCCATTTCGGCATTGGCGTCGATCAAACTGTTGGCACGGGCGCGAAACAGATAAGCGTCCTGAGTTGTAGGCGAGTTCTCTGTAACTTTCGCGAAAGCGGCTTCTGCCTTTTTCACTTGCTCTACATCTGGTTTCACGTCTTTGCGGTTGTTGGCGTAGTAAAGCGCGTATCCGTAGTAGAACAAATCCTGAGTATAGTTCTTAGACTCTGTATTCGTAACTGCAATTTCGTAGATCGCTGCGGCTTCGCGGAACAATTTCTGATCGAAGAATTTCTTTCCGAGTTCGCTCAAATCGTAAGACAAAGCAGCTTCCATTTCTACCGATTTCTTGATGTCGGCAACGCCAGCGTCGAACAAAGCGACGTCTACTTTTGGCGCTTCTCCTGTTCCGGCAGCTTTCTTCAATTTCGCCAAACCAAGATACATGTGGTCGCGTGCAATCACTTTGTTGTTCGGTCCAGAGATAAACTTGGTCAACGACTCGATCGCTACGTCTGTGTTTCCGTT
>JBCNQO010000249.1:0-4329 GCA_039592825.1 Flavobacterium sp. | reverse complement strand
CATCGAAAACAAATACGTTCAGCCGACAATCGACGATTCGTTCGAACTCGAAATCAAGGAAGGCCGACATCCAGTAATCGAAAAACAGCTTCCGGTTGGCACGCCTTATATCGCGAATGACGTTTATTTGGACAGAGACAATCAGCAGATCATCATGATTACCGGACCGAACATGTCGGGTAAATCGGCAATTTTGCGTCAGACGGCGCTTATTGTTTTGTTGGCGCAGATGGGAAGTTTCGTGCCGGCTCAAAGCGTCCGTATGGGAATTGTCGACAAGATCTTTACACGAGTCGGCGCTTCAGACAACATTTCTATGGGCGAATCGACGTTTATGGTCGAGATGAACGAAACGGCGTCGATCCTGAACAATTTGAGCGACAGAAGTTTGGTGCTTTTGGACGAAATCGGGCGCGGAACGAGCACTTACGACGGAATTTCGATAGCGTGGGCGATTGCCGAATACCTACACGAACATCCGGGCAAACCGAAAACTTTGTTCGCTACGCATTATCACGAACTCAACGAAATGACCGAGATTTTGCCGCGCATCAAGAATTTCAATGTGTCGGTAAAAGAACTCAAGGACAATGTGCTTTTCATAAGAAAACTCGTCGAAGGCGGAAGCGCTCACAGCTTCGGGATTCACGTGGCGAAAATGGCCGGAATGCCACAAATGGTGATTTCGAAAGCCCAAAAACTGCTTAAGAAACTCGAGAAAGATCACTCTGGTGAAGCGTTGAACGGCAATCTGGTCAAGGAAGACGAAATGCAGCTGAGTTTCTTTAATCTCGACGACCCGTTGCTTATGGAGATCAAGGAGGAAATTCTGAGTACGAACATCGATAATCTTACGCCGGTCGAGGCTTTGATGAAACTCAATGAGATCAAACGGATGCTTACGAAGAAATAAAAAGCTTCAGGCAATAAGCTTTAAGCTATAGGCAAGACTAGGTTTGAACAGAAGTTGTCAAAAAAAATCAATTGTCTATTAATTTGAAATCAAGCGGTTAGGAGTTCGGGTTGATTTTTTCTTGAAAAAGGTTTGCGTTTTTGGGATAAAGTCTTAGATTTGCATCCGCAATACAGAAATGTGCTGCGCTTTGAAATACTGAAATACGCGAAAATAGCTCAGTTGGTAGAGCGCCACCTTGCCAAGGTGGAGGTCGCGGGTTCGAATCCCGTTTTTCGCTCCAAGGTGACTACCGCTCGGATGGTGAAATCGGTAGACACGCTGGACTTAAAATCCAGTGGGCAGTAATGCCTGTGCGGGTTCAAGTCCCGCTCCGAGTACGATTTAGAACCCGTAAAGATTTAATTGTTAATTCTTTACGGGTTTTTTGTTTTGTGTTGGTTTCTGTAAATGCACAACTTTCTTTTTTAGGTTGGAAATTGGGAAAACGCTAAGAAAACCATCCGATTTAAAGCCTACCTTTGCGCCCTGTAAGTTCTTTCTTAATTCTTATCAACCGGGAAAGGTCGCACTTAACGTGCCTTAATAGGGAATCGTGTTGAAATCACGAGCTGTCGCGCAACTGTAAGTAACGATTTGGGTTTTGTCTTTTTGTGTCCACTGTTTTTGAATGGGAAGGACGACAAAGCCGTTACGAGCCAGGAGACCTGCCTTTCTTGAATTGACGGTGCTTTCGCGATTGAAGCTTTGTCTGGATGATGCCCGATTTTCCGATGGTTTTGTGCTGTCGGGAGCATTTTCTTTTGTCGGCATTCTCTTTACACGGATTCCCGCGATTGCCTTGAAGCGAGCTAGAACTTTTAACGACATCAAACAGCAGTTAAGGGTTTTTTATTTCCGTCAAGCGGATATTCTCGCCCTTGAGCACATCAAGACAACACCGTGAGCCACAACCAAAAAACGACAGCAAGAATCTCGGCTATTGGCGGATTCGTTCCCGAAACGATTCTCGACAACGCCCAACTCGAACAAATGGTCGACACCAGCGACCTTTGGATCACTTCCCGAACCGGCATCAAACAAAGGCGAATCGTAGGAAAAGACGATTTTGCCACTTCCGATCTCGCGTCCAAAGCCATTTTAAATCTTTTCGAAAACACGTCGATTTCGCCAAACGAAGTCGAATGCGTGATTCTTGCCACGGCCACTCCGGACGAAATTCTCGCGCCGACCGCGCCAGTGGTTTGCCAGAAGTCTGGACTTGAAAAAGCTTGGGGATTCGATCTTGGCGCGGCTTGTAGCGGGTTTCTTTATGCTTTGTCGGTTGGTGCGAGTCTCATTGAAAGCGGTCGTCACAAGAACGTGATCGTGGTTGGTGCCGACAAAATGAGCGCAATCGTGAATTACGAAGACCGAAATACGTGCATTCTGTTTGGCGATGGAGCCGGAGCGGTTTTGTTGACCGCGAACCAAGATGGTTTTGGCGTGCAGCAAAGTGTTTTCGGGTCAGATGGAGATGGCGTGCAATATCTTTCCGTTCCGGCTGGAGGTTCCAAAAAACCGGCTTCAAACGAAACTGTAGCGTCGAAAGAACATTTTGTGCATCAGGACGGAAAAACCGTTTTCAAGCAAGCCGTCCGCAAGATGAGCGAAAGTTGTGTAGAGCTTCTGAATCAGGCGCAAATCGGGAACGAGCAAGTCGATTGGGTCATTCCGCATCAGGCGAATCTTCGCATCATAAAAGCTGTTGGCGAACAAATCGGCATTGATCCGGAGAAATTCAAGGTCAATATTGAACGTTACGGAAACACGACCGCGGCCACGATTCCACTCGCGCTTTGGGATTTCAAAGACGATTTCAAATCGGGCGACAATGTAGTCCTGACGGCATTCGGCGCAGGATTTACCTGGGGAAGCACGTACATCAAATGGTAAATTCTAGGAAGAAAGTTTATTTCAATTGGAGTAGCGGAAAAGATTCGGCTATGGCATTGCATGAACTTTTACAGGATGAAAGGTACAGCGTCGAGTATTTGCTGACATCGGTCAATGCTGTTCAGGATCGTGTGACGATGCACGGTTTGCGTTCGGAATTACTCGAAAAACAATTGGAGTCGATTGGGATTACAAGCGGAAAAGTGCTTTTGCCGGAACATGCATCGAACGCCGATTACGAGAAATTGATGTCCGGAAAAGTTTCAGAACTCGAAAGTCAAGGCTTTGCTCATGCGGCCTTTGGCGATATTTTTCTCGAAGATCTCAAAGTTTACCGTGAAAATCAGTTGGCGACTTTTAGTCTGCAAGCTGTTTTTCCGATCTGGAAAAGAGACACGCGTGAGCTCATGAAGCATTTTGTAGAATCAGGTTTCAAGGCGATCGTGATTTGTGCCGATGCGTCGAAACTTGACGAAAGTTGGGTTGGGCGGGTCATCGATAGGGATTTTGTCGATTCGCTTCCCGAGAATGTCGATGCTTGCGGAGAAAACGGCGAATTCCACACGTTTTGTTTCGACGCTCCATTTTTCAAAAAACCGATAGATTTTACGGTAGGCGAGACGGTCTATCGCGAATACGAGTCAGAAAGTTACAAAAGCGGTTTTTGGTTTTGTGACTTGCTTCCGAAGTGAAAATCATTGTTAACACAGGCGAATAAAGTCTGAATCCACTTATAAAAATGACAAGAGAAGAAAGAATCGCCAAGTCGGAAACCCGCATTTTCAAAGCTGTTTTCCCGAGTACAACCAATCATTACGACACGCTTTTCGGCGGAACGGCCATGCAGCTTATGGACGAAGTCGCATTTATTACAGCAACTCGTTTCAGTCGCCAAAGAATGGTTACCGTGAGCAGCGACCGTATCGACTTCAAGAAAGCGATTCCCGGCGGAACGATCATCGAACTTATCGGGAAAGTGACTTATCTGGGCAATACGAGCCTAAAAGTGAAAGTCGACATCTATATTGAACAAATGTATGTGGAGCATCGCGAAAAGGCGGTGAGTGGCGATTTTACATTTGTGGCGATAGACGAGAACAAGAATCCGGTCAAGATCGAGCATTGAATTTAAAGGGCAGTTTTCGTCTATGGAATCTGTCCTTTTCAAAATCTAAGGCATAAAAAAAAGCCCCGCAATGCGGAGCTTTATTCTGTGTATTAAGCTTAAGCTTAAAATTACTTAGCTGGAGCAGCAGCTGGAGCTTCAGTAGCTGGAGCAGCAGTAGTGTCAGCAGCTGGAGCAGCAGCAGTGTCAGCAGCAGGAGCAGCCTCTTCAACTGGAGCAACTTCTTCAGTTGTTGTAGCGTCTTCAGCTGGTTTCTCTTCGTTGTTTTTACAAGATACAACTGTCAAAGCAGCGATCATAGCCAAGCTCAAAAATACTTTTTTCATCTTACTTTATTATAAAAGGTTAATTATTA
>JBCNQO010000248.1:0-4344 GCA_039592825.1 Flavobacterium sp. | reverse complement strand
GAGAGCAGGCGCGCTTTCAGTACCGCATCGGGAAAGTCGATGTTCTGTGCATTTGCGGCTGCCGTAAGTAGCAACAGCGTCAGTAAATATCGTTTCATGATTCGTGTTTTTTGTTCGTTTTTGATTGATGATTGGGGTTAACGTTTAGACAGTTTTTCAACCGCGATCCCGTTTTCGGTCTTGATCCGTACGAAATAAAGTCCGGCGGGTTGGTTGGAAATATCGATTGTTTTGGATGAAAGTGCCGTTTGTAGCAAGCGTCCTTGCACGTCGAACACTTCTATCGATTTTACTTGAGAAGTCGTATTTACATTCGCGATTCCGCTTGACGGATTCGGGTAAACCGACACGGAAGCGTCAATTTCGAATCCTGGCGTTTTAAGCGATTGGAAAACGGTTTCGGCAAGATTGGTCTCGATCGGGAAATTGTAGTCGAAGAAAATGTTGGCTTTTTTGGTCACTTCATCTCCTTCTATAAGACTTGCTTTCGACTTGATTTTGAAAAGAACATTGCCGTGTCCGCCAGTCGGTGGATCGCCTTGCGGGCTTTCGAGTTCGATTCCCTCAAAAATGAATTCCACGATATTTCCGCGAATTCTCGTGTAACTGTCATGAGACGTGTCAAGCAATTGCAGAGACGAGATATCGTATTGGTTTTGGTCGACTTCCACTTTGATCACGACGTTTTCTGCCGCGGCCGTTCCCGTATTCTCAAAATTGACCACATAATGAAGGTAATTTCCTATTTCCGACGGGGAAACCACATCGCCTTCAATACAAGTGATGTCGTTCGGGTCATAAGAACCCACAACGGTCTGGTCAAAATTGAATTGGTTGTCTTGCGGATTGATGTCGCCCGAAATCGGGTTTATCGTTGCCGTAAAGTGCAAAATGTCTCCATTGTTTACAGCCGGCGTCTGGGTAGGACTGTTAACGTTGAATACCAATCTGAAACTGCGATGCTCGAACGGCAGCAAGTCAGTGTAATTCCATTGCAGAAATCCGGCGGCTTGTACGTTTGCGATCAATTCTGAAGAAACGAAGTCCATCGTGGCTTCTGGATACGTGAAGTTAAAAGTTCCCGAAAGTGCCTGGTTACCTTTGTTTCTTATCGTGATGAGATAAGTGGCAGCAAAACCCGGCCGTGCGGTAATGATCGGTGCAATCACTATCTCGGCATCATTTTGGTTTCCGACCGATGAGATGCAGAAATCCTGAGTAGCTTGATTATTGTCCAGATTCGCGAAAGAAACGTTGGCAGGAGAAGGCGTTATCGAAAAAATCCCGGGATTTTCGATGTTCAATGCCAGATTGTGATTACCCGTTCCTAAAAAGAATCGGTAGTGTCCGGAGGCATCGGAAAAAGTTGACGCATTGCCAGATCCCGATGTCATATCTATGCGAATGGCAGGTTGCACCTCGTCTTGTGCATCACATCCATCGGAGTCCAGATCAAATCTAATCGTTCCTGTGACCGTGTTGTAATCGCCTCCCGGATAAATCGAGCAATAAGAATTCACGACAGTATTCTGCATCCCTTCCGATTGCACAAAAGCCAAAGTTGCAGCTATGAAAGGTTCATCCTGGCAAATGAAAGCGATAGGAGCGGCAGATAAATAACTGAAGTTGAATGTCTCGTCTACGCCGTTTTTCGCGAATATGTTCTTCAGCATCATGCAAGTGGTGATGTTTACGAATTCCGTCGGCTGACCAGAAATGTCAAGATTTTCGATATTGACGTCTGTGAGCGTGATTGAAGTGAGATTTTCTGAACCTTGCAAAAGCAGTTCGGTCGTATCGAAATATCTTAGAGTAACGGTGGACAAATTCGCGAGATCGCTAAAATCCAATGTTGGAATGGGCGCCGGGTTGTTGCCCAGAGCATTGATCTCGATATTCTGCACGGCATCGCAGCCCGTCGTATTGAGCGTTTGGAGTTCAGTAGAATTGAAATAGATGTTTTCCAAAGCGGAACAGCCGGCAAGATTAACCGAAGTCACGGTAAGGTTGCCATACATCTGAAGCAATTCGAGAGCCGGGCAATCGGAAACGTCCAATGTCACCAAGTCGTTGTTGGTAAGATCGATCCATTCCAGGTGCTCGAAACCGGGCCACGAAAAATTCGAGATCGCATTGTCTGAAATCCACAAGTCTTTAATGTTGACACAATCGGCGAGATTTATGGTACTCAATTGACTGTTGTCGTGAGCTTCCAAAAGCTGAAGCGAAGTGCATCCGGACAAGTCTAGCGTCGTAAGGCTGTTATTGTTGGCATACAGATTCTGTAGCGCCGAACATCCTGTGACGTTTAAAGAAGAAAGCGTAGGAGAGAATAAACTCAGCGAGAGCAATCCCGTACAATTCGAAACGTTCACCGAATTCGAAGCCGAAAACGACAAATTCGTGAATTGCGTACAGCCCGAAATGTTCACGTTCACGAGATTTTCAGTATTCAGCAATCCGTTCGGGCCAAAGCTCGCGAAAGACGTGCAGCCAACGGCGGTGAAATCAGCAAGGCTTGAGTTGTCGTTCAGTTCAACGCTTGTAAGTGCCGTGAGTCCGGAAATGTCTATTGAAGTCAATGGCGTATAAGTACAGATCAAAGCCTGAAGCGAAGTACAACCCGAAACGTTCAATGCCGTAACCGGATTTTCAACGATTTCAAGGTTGGTGAGTGTCGCCATTCCCGAAACGTCGATCGCGGTAATCGCGTTGTAGTACAATTCGAGTTTGTTCAAACCCGAAAATTGCTGTATTCCCGTAATGTCAGAAACAATCGTGCTTTCCAGACGAAGACGAAAAACCGCCGCGGCTTCGGTCAGGTCGATTTCGCCGTTTAAATCCGTATCTATCGCAATGGCTTGGTTCGACGCATTGAAAGCGCGTGCGTTAGACGCATTGGCACCAACCAGGAAAGCCTTGAATTGGGCGTCGGGAAAGTTGATTTGTGCCGATGCGAGCAGCCCGATCATGAGGTTCAGTAAAAGTAAAAGTTTCTTCATTGTTTTGGTGTTTCTCGTTTAAAGCGCTTTGATCAATTCCTGCAGCTTCTCTTTTTTGCTCTGGGCGATCGGGATGTTCGAGTTGTCCGACATCACCACATAACCGCCATCAGATTTGATATAAGACTTGAGGTAAGCCAGATTGATCAGGTGCGATTGATGGATGCGTTCAAACCCGTGTTCACTGAGCAATTCGTCGTATTCCTTCAAAGTCTTGGCAATAAGCACCGGTTTATGGTTCTTGATGTAGAACTGCGTATAATTCACTTTCGCCTCGCAGCGGATGATGTCCGAAACCTCGAACAGATGGATGCCATCGCTCGTAGAAAGCGCGATCCGTTTGAAATTGTCGACTTTCTTGCGGATGTTTTCCAGCAAAAGATCGATGTGCTCGAACGAATTGTTGTTGCGAACCACGTCTTTTATCTTCGAGATCGTGGCCTGTAATTCCTCGAAATCAACGGGTTTCAAAATAAAGTCGAGTGCCGAAAACTTGAAAGCCTTCACGGCATATTGCTCGTGAGCGGTAATGAAAACGATGTGTGCCTTGATCTTTCCAGACTTTTCGGCCAGCTTTTCGAGCATGTCAAAACCGGTTCCGTCGCCTAAATGAATGTCAAGGAAAATCACTTGCGGTTGCAGATTCTGCACGGCCTCGATTCCCATTTTTACGCTGTCGGCTTCCCCGATTATCGCGATGTCGTCTGTGTAGCGTTCTATCAGCGCTTTCAGGCCTTCGCGCAGGTGTTTGTCGTCTTCTATAAGGATTGCTTTAATCATAATTGTTGCTTTAGGCTGTAAGCATTAGGCTTTAGGCTGTTGTGCCGAAACTACGCTTGATATTTTTGTCGTCTTTATTTAATTATTCGTTCAGGATTTCGCTTCCGCGGATGCACCCTGAACCTTGAACCTTGCGCCCTGAACCCATCACGGGACGTACTGTATCGGCAGTTTCAGGATAACTTTCGTTCCGGTTTGCCCGATTTCGCTCAAATCGACTATCTCTATTTGCGCTGATTTGGCGGTGGTCGATTCCATGATTTCCAGGCGCTTTCTCGTGATTTCGAGCGCCATCGATTTGTGGGCCGTAACCGAATTCTGTTTCAGGATTTTCGACTGCGAAATGCCGATGCCGTCGTCCTGGATCGTGACCACGAGTTGGTTATCCGATACATCGAAACCAACCAGAATCTGGCCTTGACCATCTTTCGGAACCATGCCGTGCAAGATCGCGTTCTCTACGAAAGGCTGCACCAAAAGCGGCGGCAATCCCATATTGAACTCGACTTTTTCGCTCGAGGAGATCTCAAAACCGAACTTGTTGTGAAACCGCAGTTGCTCG
>JBCNQO010000247.1:0-4354 GCA_039592825.1 Flavobacterium sp. | reverse complement strand
GCGAGCTGTTCGAGCATGTGGTCGAAGAATCCGATGCCTGTGGAAATGGAACTTTTGCCTTGTCCGTCGAGGTTGAGTTTGACGGAAATGTCGGTTTCGTTGGTTTTCCGGATGACTTCAGAAGTCCGCGGACGCGCTTTCAAAAAACGGAAAATGTCGTTCCAATCGAATGTCGCCAAAGTAGAATCTTGGTTTTCAGTTCCGATAAAAATCGCCTGGCAACCCAGGTTTTTCGCGAGTTGAACGTCGGTCAACCTGTCGCCGATCACAAACGAATTCGCCAGATTGTAATTGCCGTAAACATATTTTTGCAACAGACCGATTCCGGGTTTTCTTGTGTCTTTTCCATCGGATGCAAAACTTTTGTCGATCAACACGTCCGAAAACGCGATTCCTTCGCCTGCAAAAGTGTTGATCATCTTGTTTTGTGCCGGCCAAAAATCGGTTTCGGGAAAAGATTCCGTTCCCAAACCGTCTTGATTGGTCACGATCACAAGTTCGTAGTCGAGTTCGCGCGCAATGCGTCCCAAACCCGAAAAAACGGTGGGCAGAAATTCGAGTTTTTCAAGGCTGTCAACTTGTTGGCTCGGCTGCGGTTCCACGATCAGCGTGCCGTCGCGGTCTATAAAAAGTACTTTTTTCATGGCTTGAATTGTTGGAGTTTTGCGATCAGTTTTTGGTTTTCGATTGGTGTTCCGATGGAAATTCTAAGGCAATTTTTTACGACAGAATTTCGGTTCCTGACGATAATTCCGTCGCGCAAAAGCTGCTGGTAAACGAAATCGGCATCTGAAAATTCAACCAGAACGAAATTGGCCTGGGTCGGATAAATCTTTTTCACGACCGATAATTTTCTAAGTTCGGCAATTAGCCAAAATCTTTGCACGAGAATCGTTTTGACGCGATTTTCGAAAGTCGCGACGTCGTTCAAGGCTTCGATTGCCGCATTCTGGTTGAGTTCGCTCACGTTGTAAGGCGGTTTGACGCGGTTCAGGATTTCTACAATTTGTTCACTCGCAAACCCAATCCCGATTCTTGCCGCGGCCAAACTCCAGGCTTTGCTCAAGGTTTGCAAAACGACGAGATTCGGGAATTTGTCCAGTTTTTCGACAAGTGATTTTTGGTTGGAAAAGTCGATATAAGCTTCGTCCACAACGACGATTCCGCGAAATTTCTCGAGGATTTCTGCAATTCCGTCCAAGTTATTTCCCGTGGGATTGTTGGGCGAGCAAATGAAGATTAACTTGAGGTTTTCTTCCGACAGAACCGGGTCGAGACGTTTTTGGTCAATCTGGAAATTTTCATCCAAAGCAACTTCCAAAAGTGCTACATCGTTCAAAGCCGCACAAACCGAGTACATGCCGTAAGTGGGCGAAAACGTTAGGATTTTGTCTTTCCTCGGCTCGCAAAAAACGCGCAAAAGCAAGTCGATGATTTCGTCGCTTCCGTTTCCTATAAAGATGTTTTCGGCAGCGACTTTCTTGATTTCTGACATTTTTTTCCTGAGCTTGGATTGTTTCGGATCTGGATAACGGTTCCATTGCCCGAATGGGTTTTCGTTGGCGTCGAGATAGATTTCGGCCTTTCCCGAAAACTCCTCACGAGCGCTCGAGTAAGGTCGCAAAGCCGCGATATTGGGGCGAAGAAGTGAAGTCAGATCAAACATTTTCTAGTGATTTTAGTCGGATGGAAACCGCGTTTTTGTGTGCGAACAATTGCTCGGCTTCGGCCATGATCTCAATCGTGTTGCCAATGTTTTTCAGTCCTTTTTCGGAAATTTTCTGGAAAGTGATTTTCTTGACAAAACTATCTAGCGAAACGCCGCTGTAACTTTTGGCGTAACCGTTCGTGGGCAAGGTGTGATTGGTGCCACTGGCGTAATCTCCGGCCGATTCGCAGCTGAAATTCCCAAGAAAAACCGAACCTGCGCACTCGATTTTGTTCACGAGATTTTCGGCGTTTTCAGAAGCGATTATTAAGTGTTCGGGCGCGTAAACATTGCTGAAACCGACGCATTCGTCAAGGTTTTCCAGCAGAATCGCGCGACTGTTTTGTAACGCGGCTTTCGCGATTTCGAGCCTTGGCAATTCCTTCAATTGTCTGTCGATTTCGGTCATTGTTTTTTCAATTACCGATTCGTCGTTTGAAAGTAAAATCACCTGGCTGTCGCTTCCGTGTTCGGCTTGAGACAAAAGATCGGCCGCGACGAATCCCGGATTGGACGAGGAATCGGCAATCACCAGAACCTCGCTTGGCCCGGCGGGAAGATCGATTGCGGTTCCGTTCAAAAAGGCGAATTGTTTGGCTGCGGTCACGTATTGGTTTCCGGGCCCGAAAATCTTGTCGACTTTCTCGATGGTTTCGGTTCCGATAGAAAGCGCCGCGATGGCCTGGATTCCGCCAACAGCGAACACTTTTGTCACGCCCGTGAGTTTGGCCGCGTAAAGGATTTCGGGCGCGATTTCACCGTTTTTGTTTGGTGGCGAACACAGCACGATTTCTTTGCAACCGGCCAATTTTGCGGGAATTGCCAACATCAGAACCGTTGAAAACAAAGGAGCCGAACCGCCAGGAACGTAAATCCCTACGCGGTTTATCGGTCGGTTTTCGCGCCAGCATTGCACGCCTTCAATCGTTTCTACAACCGCGATTTCGTCTTTTTGGGACGCGTGGAATTTCTCGATATTCGACTTGGCCAACGCGATTGCCGATTTGAGTTCTTCCGATAAAAAGGCACCGCTTTTCTCCATTTTTTCAGTCGGAATTTCCAAAGCCGAATCGCTTCCGTCAAACAGCGAACTGTATTTCAAGATGGCCTGATCGCCATTTCTCGAAACGTCGTCGAAAATTTGGGCAACCAAAGAATCGAGGTCGGCTTTTGCCAGTTTCGGACGTTCGCAAAGTGCCGTCCAGTCTTGTTTTTTGGGATATTTTACGGTTTTCATAGTACCATTTTTTCGATGTTCGTAATCAGGATTCCTTCGGCTCCGAGGGTTTTGAGTTTGGTCACGATGTCCCAGAAATCGTCTTCTCTCACCACCGAATGCATCGAACTCCAACCGCTTTCGGCCAACGGTAAAATCGTCGGGCTTTTCATTCCCGGAAGCAAGCTGGAAATTTCCGCAACCGACGAATTCGGGGCGTTCAGCAGAATATATTTGTTGGCCGCGGCGTTTTGCACCGATTGGATGCGAAACAAAAGCTGTTCAAGAATTTGCTGTTTTTCATCGGACAAATTCGCGTTGGAAATTAGCACAGCCTCACTGTTCATCACGGTTTCGACCTCTTTTAGCCCGTTTATCTGCAAAGTGCTTCCGGTGCTTACTATGTCGAAAATCCCGTTGGCCAGACCAATTGCCGGCGCTATTTCGACGCTTCCGCCAATGGGTTCGATTTCGGCAGAAATACCTTTGTTTTCAAGGAAGTCCTGGAGGATTTTCGGGTAGCTCGTGGCGATTTTCTTTCCTTCGAAGTAAGAAAGTCCGTCGTAATTCTCGTCTTTGGGAATCGCCAGCGAAAGTCGGCAGGACGCGAATCCCAACTTTTTGACGCATTGCACTTTGCGCGATTTCTCGACGACCTCGTTTTCGCCCAGAATCCCGATGTCGGCCACGCCTTGCTCTACGTATTGCGGAATGTCGTCGTCTCTCAAAAACAGGATTTCGATAGGGAAATTAGAGGAAACGGTCTTGAGTTTGCGGTCGCCGTTGGACAGCCTTATGCCGCATTGGGCAAGCAATCCGAGGCTTTTTTCGCTGAGGCGCCCACTTTTCTGGACGGCCAATTTCAATTTACTCATGTCAATTTTGGTTGTGCTCGAGCAAAATGAGAAGGCAACAAAAAACCCGTCTGATCTTGCTCAAACGGGTTCTGGAAATTATGGGAATGCACAAATCACCTCAGTCCTCGGTTGAGTCAGGAAAGAAATGATGATGATGCAAATTGCTGAAAAGCATAGTTTTTTTGTTGTGTATCGAGGCAAATGTAAAAGAATTTCTTGTGAAATCGCCATTCAGGTTAAAATTTTGAGATTTTTTTCAATTTTGTTTTGGGCAGCTGATCCGGCTGACCCGCTTTTAGCTTCCGCGAAAACGCCAGGTTTTGTAACGCTTGCCAAGAGCTTCTTTGGTCGCTTTGGCAATCGAACAAAACCGATGTCGTTTTTTGCGAAAGGCTAACCGCTTGCATCCGGGCTGCGGTTGGGTTTGTACGGAAATTTGTTTTTGGGATGTATTTGGTTTGGCTATGACGATTTGAGTTTTTTACGGAAAATCTGTAAATACATTTGGTTTAAAAACGCTAACTTCGGCTAGACCTAACAGGTTACGTAAACCTGTTAGGTCTGGAGCTCGCC
>JBCNQO010000246.1:0-4360 GCA_039592825.1 Flavobacterium sp. | reverse complement strand
CGTGTACAGTTCTTCCATGACTTCTTCGGCACGTTTCAAATCTTCGACTGCCTCAAACAAAGGCACGATATCGACATTCGGATTTTTCCAACCCGAAAGTTTGAACATCGCCAGTGTTTCCAAGACATTGAGCGCGCTTTCATTGTTGCTGATGATATAGCGATTGGTCGCCAATTCGCCATTTTTTTGCTGGATTTCCCTCATGGCGCGCATCGAATCGAGCGTTTGGTTGGCGATTTCGTCTTTGAGGTCGGATTTTTTGGTATCGACTTTGACGTTTCCGGCGATTTCCATTCGTTTCTCTTCTGGCAATTCCCTGTAATCGTTGGGAATTTCAGAGTCGTGCTGACTTATGGTTTCAATGACCGAATCGTGTATGTGACTGTTTTGGCGAATGTCGAGCGAGGCAAAATAAAACCCGAAAACGTTGATCTTGTTCAAAAGCGAATCGACGTCTTCCACATAAAGTGATTGGTGTTCGCTTGTGATGATCTTTCGGATTTCGAGCAAACTTTCCTTGAATTCATCGGCAGACAAAAACAGTTCACCGTCAAGACTGAAAGCCGATTTGTAGACTTTGTTCTCGAGTTCCGAAACCATTTGGTCCACTTTCGAGAACGTGATCTTGCGACGCAGTTTGCGCATGTCGCGGTAGTAGCATTTCAGGATTGCCGTGCGAAGGCGTTCGGCCACTTTGTGCGTGATCTCTGTAGTGACGAACGGATTTCCGTCGCGATCGCCTCCTGGCCAGAATCCCAAACTCAAAATCGGACCTCCAATCTTGTCGCCTTGGTAAATGTTGCGGCAGATGAAATTCACGATCTCGCCGCAAGTGTCGTAAAACACGTTTTCGAGATACCAGATCAGGCTGACTGCTTCGTCATAAGGCGTCGGTTTTTCTTTTTTGATGAAAGGCGTTTTTCCGAGTTGGGAAAGCAATTTCTTGATTTCGTAAAGATTATCGGTGCGGATCGCTTCGGTCAAATCGGTGATGATTCCCAAAACCGAACCCGGATAGAATTGTGTCGGGTGAGCCGTAAGAACCGTCCTTACTTTAAAATCATCGAGAAAATCCTTGAGTTTTTCGCGAACATCGTTGGCTTCGGACGCATCCCGAACTTCTCGCAAAGAGCCTTTTCCTTCGAGATTGTTCACATCCGCGAAAGCGGCATCTTCAATGGCGTCGAACAAAACGATCTGGCGCTCGACATATTGGATAAACCGGAACATGAGGTCGATGCGATCCTGCTCGTTGGGCTCGTCCATATATTTCTGGGCGAAGAAATCGACAATCTGCTCGGGACTTTCGCTCTTGGAAAACCCTTTTTCGCAAACTTCGGTAAACAAAGGCAAAAGCGCGCCCGTGTTGTAGATGTCGTCGAAAGGAAGCGTGAGGAAAACGCTGTTGTAAACGTTGTATTTGGAAAGCACGTTTCGGTCGAAACGCTCCATTTTTGCTGGCGTGTACATTGTCTTTGAGATTTTCCTTGAAGGTATAAAAAAACCCCGAACGAGCGTCGGGGTTTGTGATTTTGATAAGTGTATGATTTACATATTCTTGAAGATCGTGTGCATCAGACGTTTCTTGTCGTTGATGCTTTCTTCTAGTGAAATCATGGTTTCGGTTCTGTAAACACCGTCGATATCGTCGATCATGAAGATAACGTCTTTGGCGTGTTTGGTGTCTTTGGCGCGGATCTTACAGAAGATGTTGAACTTTCCTGTAGTCACGTGGGCCACGGTCACGAAAGGGATTTCGTTGATGCGCTCCAGAACGAATTTGGTCTGTGAGGTGTTGTTGAGGAAAACACCTACGTAAGCGATGAAAGAATAGCCCAATTTCTCGTAATCGAGCGTTAGAGACGAGCCCATGATGATTCCGGCGTCTTCCATTTTCTTTACGCGGACGTGTACCGTTCCGGCAGAAATCAACAGTTTTTTGGCAATGTCAGTGAAAGGTACGCGGGTGTTATCGATCAGCATATCCAAAATCTGATGATCGACTTCATCTAAACGAAACTTGCTCATAATGTGTATTTGTTTTTATCGGTCTTAAAAAAATTGTCTCAGCAATACAAAAGAAATATTTTTTCTTTAATGGAAAAACGAAAAGACTACATTTTTTTTAAGCCATTAACAATTTTAACATCGTTTCCGATAGAAAAATTTGCTTTTTGGCCGATTTCAGGTGAATTATCGTTTCCGTTGGAAAAAATTTCCTGAGCTGCGTCAAGTTCGACATGTCCGAAGTGGTGATCCAAATCTCCAATCTGGGCTATGTAAGCGTTGAATTGGATGGAATTTCCGACAAGTTCCTCTTTATATTGAGCGGCAAAATTCGTAATTTTTTCCGTACCGTCATAATTAATCTTGATATTTCTGTACACAAAATCAAAAAAAACGACCTTATTTTGAGGAATTTTTAAATATTCCGCAAATGAGTTATCAACTATAACGTTTGCGGAAATCTGCTGTAAACCAGACAAAAGGCTCGTGAAAAACAAAAAGCGCGTTTCTTCACGATCGTAATCGCCCGCAAAATGTCCGGCTTCGATCAAAACCGTAGGAACGCCGCGGAACTGGAAATTGTCGCCCACGCAATTGATGTTGAACGAGTCGTCGAAACGCCCAACCTGACCCGGAATGAGCAACTGCAAGGCTCCGTTCATCGCCACAAGCGAATCGACAGCTTTCTGACGTGTGGTGTTCATATCGCGATCCTGGTTGAAAGCCGGCGCCAAAAGTGAAATGGTAGCCGATTTTCCAGAATCTCCGGCCCCGAAAATCGTGCGCTGGTCGTGCAGGTTAAAACAGAAATCGGGCTCGAATTCCTCGAAAAGTTCGGTGAGCGCTCTACTTTCAGGCTGCGTCAGGTTGTGGAAATCGCGGTTCAGGTCGACCTTGTCGAAATTTTCTCTCGTGTACAATTTGGCTCCATCGGGATTCAGCATCGGAACAAAACAGAATGTAAAGTCCGACAAAAGTTTTTTGGCCAGATCTTCGTCTGATTCCAGGAAATTGAAAAGATCGAAAAGCGCTTTGGTCGCCGTGGATTCGTTCCCGTGCATTTGCGACCACATCAAAATCTTGCGCGAACCGCTTCCGGTCTTGAAATAAAGCAACGGCAAATCGTTCACCGAAGTCCCGAATTGCTTGACCAGACCGTTTTTGCTGTGATTTTTGAACAGCGACAGAATGTCGTCTAATGTGATATAACGGCCACTGATGGCGTTTTCCTTGTAGTTGTCGAAGATTTTCCTGTAGTCCATAATTTGGTTGTGAGCCACAAAAGTACGCATACCGCCAAAAATGCGAAACCCCGGAACGTGCCGGGGTTTCTGAACCAATAAAACAAACACAAATAATTGGATTCGCGCTTAGGGACGCGAATTTTTGTCTCTTCTCTATTTACGTTTGGATTTTGGTTTTGGATTCCGGAATACTGGATTTTAACGTTTTATGTCTTTTTTTGCGGATTTTCGGATTTATGCGGAACTAAATACTTCAAATGAACTCGTTGATTCTCTTTTTTTTTTGCCGCGGATTCGCGGATTCACGCAGATCGAAATCCTTGAAATGAGCTAGTTGATTCTCGTCTTTTTTTGCCGCGGATTCGCTGATTCACGCAGATCGAAATCCTTGAAATCTGCGAATCCGCGGCAAAAACAAATTTACTTCAGCGACCCGAAGTTTCGAGAAACTGATGCACATCAAAAGTCTTGTCAACATGCTTTCCCGTCGCACCTACAAAATGCGTCATTAGTTGTTTTAGATCGGATTCGAGGTTTCCTGTCGGGTAAAATGGTTGGCCGAGATTGACCTCTTTTTTCCCGTAATCGAAAGCGATCGGGATAATCGGGACATTGGCTTTGAGTGCGATGTAATAGAAACCGGTTTTCAAGGTTTCAACTTTGGAACGCGTGCCTTCTGGAGCGATCGCCATGCGGAAGATTTTCCTTTTGTGGAAGATCGATACGATTTCGTCCACTTTGTTGCGGTTTCCGGTTCTGTCCAATGGCGCGCCGCCCATCCAACGGAACCAGGAGCCGAACGGGAATCTGAAAAACTCCTTCTTGGCGACATAATGCATTTCTAGCCCGATGATTCCTCTGGCGAACATTCCCACGAAAAAGTCGAACATGCTCGTGTGAGGCAAGACCATCAGTACGCTTTTCTGGATCGAACCTTCCATTTTTCCGACGATTTTCCATCTGAAAAGGCTACAGAAAATTAGTTTGTAAAGACTTTTTTTCACGCTATTATTCGTTTTTAGGAATTTGGTTTATTTCGTCCGATCTGAAAAATCAACCTGTCAGGTTTAAGACCTGTCACCCTTTATAAACCTGATAGGTCTTTAAGA
>JBCNQO010000245.1:0-4363 GCA_039592825.1 Flavobacterium sp. | reverse complement strand
GTTGCTCGCAAACCATCAATACGGGACTTGTGGAATGCTATGACGTTACCGGCCCGTTTGAGACGGTGTTTGCCGTAGAACCGACGGCGGCAGGAACGATCAAGATGAACTCGGAATGGCTTCAGGTTTATCCTTACACAGCGAACATTTTCGGTAACATAGAGACATTGGTTAAGGCGCAACCGGCAACGGGGTACGAATTCAGTCATTGGACGGTAGACGGTACAACGGTTTCTCCAAGTGAAACATCGGCCGATATCATCCTGCAGATTTCACAAGCCACATCGGTCACCGCGCATTTTGTGGAACAGACCAATGCCGAGCAGGCGCTGTACTATTGGCATTTCAACAATTTGGTTACGCCCGTAGATGTCACGGTAATTCCGGCCGATTACAATCTGGTGTCTGGAGCGACTCCAATCATGACTTATACGGGAAGCGGACCTCGCGACATAGACGCCAACAACAGCGGTTCCATTCTGAATACGCACTTTGATCAGTTATCGGGCAAATGTGCAAGGGTGCGCAATCCGTCAAACGGAAGAACGATAGTCTTTGATTTGCCAACGACCGGTTATGAGAACATTAAATTTGCCTACGCCGTACAGCGAACCAATGAAGGCCAGCTGATAAACCACATTTCTTATAGCTTGGACGGAAATACTTTTATACAAGCAGGACTTTCTCAGACTTCTTTCAACATAGGAACAGATTTCGGTTTGATCGACATTGACCTTTCGGGAATAGCAACCGTGGCGAACAATCCGAATTTCAAGATCGCAATCGCATTCGAAGGCAACACTACTGCCGACAATGGCAATAACAGATTCGATAATGTTACGCTCAAAGGGACACAGCAATTGATCGTGCACGAGAATGCTTTGGCCAGTTTTGCGGTTTATCCGAACCCGTTCGACGGATTGGTGACCGTTAAAGGAAACCAGGAAATCGTGAAGATTGAGGTGGCAGACATGCTTGGCAAGAAGATTTTCGAGAGCAAAGAAGTCACGGGCGCAGAAAAAACGGTAGATCTGAGTCAATTGTCGGCAGGCATTTACTTACTCAAAGTAAAATGTGCCAACGGATCCAGGACATTCAAGCTCATTCGACGCTGATTGCGAAACTGCATTTGATCACCACAACAGAACATAAAAAGCCCGGGTCTTGCCTGGGCTTTCTACTTATTTGTCAGGACGTGTGCCGATCTGATTTTCCAGATTCTTTGATCAAACGTTTGTGCCGAAAAAGTTCGCCCTCGATTTGGCTACTGCAATTCCCGATTTGGCTACGGATTCGGTTAACATGCTACAGAACTTTGTGGTGTCAGAATTTTAAATCCAATAGCATTATGCAGACAAATGAAAACAAAGTCGCCCTTGTTTCGGGGGCCAATACCGGTGTAGGCTACCAGATCGCGAAAGCCTTGGCCGAAAATGGATATACCGTTTACGTGGGAGCAAGGGATCTGAAAAAAGGCGAAGTCGCTGCCGCGGAAATAGGCGGTTTTTCGAAAGCTATCCAACTGGATATTACCGATGCCGATTCCATTACGGCTGCGGTGGACACCGTACAGAAAGATTTCGGCTACCTCACGTTGTTGGTCAACAATGCGGCGATTTCGCATGCAGGAAAACCCGGACGGACGATGGAGGAAATCCTCGATGCGCAACGGGCGAGCCTGGCGTCGATTAGTGAAATGCGCACCGTTTGGGACACCAATGTGTTTGGCACACTTGCCCTTACCCAAGCTTTTCTGCCACTTTTGCATCTTGCGAAGGCCGCCAGAATCGTAACGGTTTCAAGCGCTTTGGGATCGCTCATGGTGAATTCAAACCCCGAGAATCCATACCGAAATGCGTTCGACGCCATCTACGGCGCATCCAAGACCGCTTTGAACGGGGTTTTCCTATCGCTGGCAATAGAACTCGAAGCTTCCAACATCAAAGTGCATTTGGTAAGCCCGGGATTTACCGCGACCGCCCTAAACAATTTTCAGGGTACGGACACGGTCGAAGAAGGTTCGTTGGAGCCGATACGCGTAGCATTGACCGAAACTCTGCCTACGGGAAGTTTCACAGGTCCTGAAAGTTTCACAGGACCAGGCAATGAACTTCCTTGGTAATATCAGGAATCAAAAGACCTATGGGCGTTTCGTCCCGTAGGTTTTTTACTTTACATTTAAGCCACCAAGCAATCGCCCCGTGAAGAAAAAAGTAGATAAACCCGTTCGGTTTTTGTCGATAACCGAAAGCCATGAAGCGTTTGGACTTCCCAAACCACAACATCCTTTGATAAGCCTGGTGCATTTCAATGAGAGCAACCCTTTCAATACCGATATGGCGCCTATCTATGACGTAGTTGATTTCTACAAGATCACTTTCATTACCAAAAATGCCGGGCGTCTGAAATACGGACAGGCTTACTACGATTTCAATGAAGGCAGCATGTTGTTTCTTGCTCCGAACCAATTGGTGGGGTCGACCGAATACAACCGCGAGACTTATGCATGGATATTGCTGATTCATCCGGATTTCCTGATGGGTTATCCCTTGGCCAAAAAGATAAAGCAGTACGGCTATTTTTCGTATTCGTTCAACGAAGCCCTGCATTTGTCCGATCAGGAAAGAAAAACGATGCTTTCCATTTTCACATTTATGCAACAGGAGCTCGACAGCCGCGTCGACGAATTCAGCCAGGAAGTGATGATTGCCCAGATCGAGTTGCTGCTTAGTTACGTCAACCGGTTTTACAAGCGCCAGTTCATTACCCGAAAGGCGGTAAATCGCGACATTCTCGAAAAAACCGAAGCCCTTCTGGATCATTATTACAACCACCAACTTTCTTCTGAGCGAGGTGTCCCGAGCGTGCAATTCCTTTCGCAGCAACTGCACCTTTCACCCGGTTATCTCAGCGACATGTTGCGTTCGCTGATCGGGCTCAATGCACAGCAATACATCCATTTGAAGCTTGTCGAGAAGGCGAAAGAACGGTTGTCGACAACAGATCTGACCATTGCAGAAATCGCATACGAACTAGGCTTCGAGCATTCCCAGAGTTTCAGCAAGCTGTTCAAGAACAAGACCAAAATGACTCCTTTGGCGTTCAGGGCTTCTTTTGCTTCATGAGCCGATAAGACTTCAATTGTCGGGATATTCAGAAAATTCGCTCGAGCGATAGTTTCCGATAGAAAGCGTCCGTCCGTCAGAAAATACATCAAAACTTACCCGATCTTATCAAGCATTTTCTCGATTTCCGATGCGATCCTTTCGGTGATCCACTGTTTGTCATCAACAGATAAATCCGATAGGAAATCGTTGTTGTTCGCATTGAAATCGGCAAACGCGTCTTCGAGCACTTCCGTTTTGATCTCGGCAACGCGCTCCAGATTTGCAAAGTCCAGATTGCCTATTTTGGAAATCGCGCTTTTGAACCTGTTTGCGGTGATGTAATGCCTGAGTTCGTCCACGACAAAAGAAAGATTTTCGGTTCTCGAGGAAATGTCTGGAACGAAAGACCATTTTTCGGCCTCGTGGAATTTGTCTTCCTCGTCGAATTCCGGATTCTTGAACTTGATTATCGGCCTTGGGAAATCCTTGCCTGCGTGGTTGAACGGCTTTACCACGACGCCTTCGATGAGGTTGTCCTTGAGCTCGGGAAGCCCGAATTGTCTGGGAAGCGTCGAATTGATGCGGATTTTGAAGTTCATGGCCTCAGCATACTTTCCTATGAGAAGCGGTTGGGCGTAAAACAATCCGAACTTTTCAAAATAACCAATCGCGCTTTCGTAATCCAGATAGTGTTTGGCATCCGATGCATCGGTCTCGACGGCAATGTCGAAAGCACAAAACCCAATCGCGGGCGAGTAGTAAACGCCGGTTTGAATGGCCTGAACATTGGGCATTGGCGTCACGTCGGGATGCGGATATTCGCCACCGAACAATTCCCCATAAACGATGTATTTCTCGGCCTCAATGTCTTTGCTCAACTGCTCGAAAAGGCGAAGGATGTTGTCTTCCAATTGACTTGCCACCAACTGAAAACCAAAAAAATCGTCTGTCCACTTGAGGTATTCCTTTCGCTTGGCGAATTTCAGGTTGCCGTTTTCATAAACGAAACTGAAGTTTGCCCCGTGCACTTTCTCTGTAACGACCCATTTCAATTTCTCCATACGCGAGAAATCGCCTTCGTTCAATCCTAATTTCTTGATGTTGTCGGGCATTTTTTCATACCCTGAAAATGTGTTCATGCTGTTGTTTTTGAAACGATGCCGGAAGTGATTTCTGCATCATTCGTAGTTTGTCCGATTCGGGAAATCAGTCTTGTTCTTATTCTTATACTCAGGACTTTTTTAGACTCAAAACCT
>JBCNQO010000244.1:0-4364 GCA_039592825.1 Flavobacterium sp. | reverse complement strand
CATCGACTCCATATTCTTTAAAGCTTCGATCGCTTTTGGTTTTTTCTCGCGTCCGGTTTGGCGAATGTAGACGGCTTTCACCGTGACCGGAAAAATCTTGCAAATGTCTTCGTACAAATAAGGATCGTGCTGGGAATCGTCACCCAAAAGCGTGTATTGCAAATGCGGATAAAACTCGAGAATGTGTTTGATCTTCTCGAATTTGTGGTTGTGGTCGCCTCGTCCTGTAATAAAGAAATCGGTTAGGCTTGTTTTGATGTCTTTGAGTAGCAAAACGGCTCGCGGCAAATCGTGCAATTGCGTGAAGTCGACAATGAATCGGTACAAGTTCCATTCGCTGCTCGACACGTAGAAAAACGCGTTCTGTTCGTTCTTCTTGTTGCGTCCGGCAGTGCTCAAAGCTTGGTAATGCGGCACAACGCCTTCGAAGACCTTTCTATCGTTCACATTTCGGAACAACAGAATGTAAAGTTTCTTGAACGGATTGCGCGTGTGCGAAACCAGGAAAGTGTCGTCAATATCAGAAATGAAACCCAAAGTGCCTTCGTGCGGACGTATAAAACTGCTCTTGGTCACGATTTCGGTTCCTTCGTGCTCTATGCTCACGCGGTAGTCCATCCAGCCGTAGTCTGGTTCTTCTGTTAACGGAATCGAGAATTTGAAATAGCCGTCATTCAGTGTTTTTGTGTGGATTTTTTCGCCTTTCCAATGCAGGTAAACGTCGGCGTTTTTCTGGGTTTTGATGCGGAACATGCGAATCACCCATTTGGCATTGCGGAAACGGCGCTTCTGGAAATCGTATTCTTCCTTGGTCGTCGGCCGGAAAACGTGACCCATCACGATAAGTTCTCCTTCGTTCGCATAACCCCGGTACAATTTCAAAATCGGCTTCATTTCTATAAATTTGGTTAAAGCTTACTTCAATTTACGAAAAATCGCGCAAATTTAAAGTATGGAAACGCCCAAGAAACACCTGTTCGTAGTCAACCCGATTTCGGGAGATCTCGATAAAGCCGAAATCCTGTCGGCTGTGACCGCTTTCGCCGAAAACGAAGGCATAAGGATCGTCACTTACGAAACGACAGGTAAAGACGACGAAAAAGAGATCAAGAAATTAGTCGACGAACATTGCCCCGAACGCGTGCTGGTCGCTGGCGGAGATGGCACAATCAAGATGGTCGCCCAAGCCGTGGAAGATTGCGACGTGATTATCGGGATTTTGCCCGCGGGTTCGGCCAACGGTTTGTCTGTCGATCTGAATCTTCCGCAAGCGCTCGACGATGTGCTCCAAATCGCGTTTCACGGGAATTTCATGGAAATCGACATGGTTTGCATCAACAACGAAAAAAGTCTGCACTTGAGCGACATCGGTCTGAATGCAAATCTGGTTAAAAACTATGAGGAAAGTTCCATTCGTGGCAAGATCGGATACGCGCTCCAAAGCATTGCCACGCTTCAGGAACAGGAAGCTTTCGAGGCCACGATCGAGGTGAACGGCGAGACGATCACGACCGAAGCGCGAATGGTCGTGATCGCGAATTCCCAGAAATACGGAACCGGCGTTTCGATAAACCCGAACGGCAAAATGGACGATGGCAAATTCGAAGTCGTGGTTTTGAAGACGTTCGATTTGGTGCTTTTCGGGAAAATCATCACCGGAAATATGCCTTTGGACACGGGCGAAGTCGAGATTTATTCTACAGAAAAGGCGAAAGTCACCACAAAAGTTCCGGTGCATTTTCAGATCGACGGGGAATATTTTGGGGAAGAAACCGTACTCGAAGCGCACATTCTTCCCAAACAAATGAAAGTCGCTATTGCTTGAAAGGACTGCGTTTTTGCCAGTCGACTTTGGGTTCGAGATAATCGAAAATGCAGTCGAGTTTTCTATTCACCAGTTTGTTTCGGTGTTTCATCAAACCAAAAGTTTCGATCGGTTCGGCACCGACTGAACTTTTGATTTCGAGAGCCGTTCTGGCGAAAACTATTTTGTCAAAACCTTTGTTTATGCCAAACGTGGTCATGTCGTAAAGCATGTTCAAGTACAACATGTGTTCGCGTTGCACGCTGTCGTCATAACCCAGAAAATACGTGTCGAGTACGCATCCGTTTTTGATCAAGGTGTTGAATCCGACCAATTTTCCGTCAAGGAAATATCCGTAGAACAAAAAGTCGTCACCCAATTCTTCCTTGAGTTTACGGAAATGGTTTTTGGCCAGGAAAAAAGTGTTGAAAGGCGCGTTCAAGGCCACGTGATGATAGAGATCGTAAATCTTGTCTTCGTACCGCTCGATTTCGTCCAGATGCATCTTGCGTTTCTCCAAACCTTCCGATTTCTTTCGGGCACGTTTGTATTGGTCGCGGTATTTTTTGGTGATGTCCGAAATATAATCGTCGAAACTTTTCCAGTTTTTGCGGATGTCCAAAACCATATTAGGTTGGGCCGAAAATTTGAAATAATCTGAAAAACCTGATTTTTTGAGTGTGTCGATTTCTTTCGAAACAAAGTCCTTATAAGTGATAACATGGATTTTTTTGCCCGATTTCTCGTAAGATTTCGCGACTTCGTTTGACGCATTTTTCAAAGTGGACAAAGCCGAATGCATATCGACTCCCGATTTGAACTCAAAAGCGTTTTGTCCGGTAAGCATATTGTTTCCGATGAAAAGCACGTGCGAACTGAAGCGTTTGAAGATGAAATTCCTCACCGACGTTTTGATGCAGCGGTCGCGTTCGCCGAAAGATTCCAGAAGATTCAGGTCGAGAAATTGCGACAAAGCGATTCCGACGAGTTCGTGTCCGTTAAAAATCCCAATGAATTTGCAAGTCATGTTCAACGGACTCGAAGTTTCGAGCACAGAAAAATAGCGCTTGGAAAGGAAAATGTTGGAAGCGGCCAAATCATCCCAATCTTGAGGTAAATCGTTTACCGAATCGAAAATGGCAAAAGAGTAAGGCTGTTCCAAATTGCAGAAAATGTGGCCAAAGGTAGAAATTGCGCGCTTCGGCCAAACCGCGCTAGGCAAAACTTTAACGCATAAAAAATCCCGACACGCGAATGTCGGGATTTTGACAATTTTTTATTTCCAGGCACAAATTATTCCGCCCATAAGTGCGCAGGTCACGACCCAATAGCCGCCCACGATAAGTACGTATTTGAAACTGCGTTTTTCATAGATCGCGCTCGTTCCCAAAACAGGAAGCGCAAAGAAAAGTCCGGCCATAGTTCCGTGCAATGCGCCGTGTTTGAACGTGCGGTACGTTTCTCCGTAAGCTGCCATGTAATTGTTCAAGACTGACGGATCGACGCCTTTGATGTCGACCGTGGCCTGGAACGCGCCCATTTGGTGAATGACGATTGCGCTCAAAATCCAACAAATAAAAAACGAGTACAAGAGACAAAGCCCGAAAGCCTTGACCATGTTGAATTTCTCTTCGGGATTGAACGTGATTCCGGCTTCGCGCATCCAGGCGTTTCCGAAAACTTTGGGATTGTACCAGATCATTCCCACAATTAATGAGACGAATGGCGCCACGAGAAGCGGCACATAATTGAAATCTTCCATAAGGTTTGTATTTGATTGGTTGGAAGATCAAATGTAGCGAAATAATTGGAAGTCAATCCGTAACGATTTATGGTCAGAAGAAAGTCTATTTGTAAGTAAAATATTTCAAAATAACACACTAACGTGTATTTCATCGATTTTATTTGCGAGTTATCGATGTTTCTGATAGTTTTACGCCATCAGAATTCCCTAAATCATTACACCATGAAAAGAATTTTTACTCTAGCACTTATCTTAGCCGCTTCTACTATGTTCGCCGCTATTCCGGCAGCAGAAAAAATCGCGCTTATCCGTTTGTACAAAGCGACAAATGGAACGCAATGGACGAACAAATGGGATCTGAAAAAGCCAGAAACCCAATGGCACGGTGTCTTGATCCAGAACAATCAGGTCGTAAGCATCGATTTGAGCAACAACAACCTTAAAGGTGAATTGCCGGCCGAGCTTGGGAATCTTACAGGTTTGACGAAATTGAACCTTTTCAAGAACCAGATCACTGGAAACATTCCGGCGAGAATCGGGCAGCTTCAGAAACTTCAGAACCTGAATCTGGCTTTCAATAAATTGGAGGGAAACATTCCGTCTGTTATTGGTCAGTTGAAGGAATTGGCAAGTCTTGAGATGTACATGAACCGCCTTACCGGAAACATTCCGGCAGAAATCGGTCAACTTTCAAAACTTCAGACACTTTCGCTTTACAACAACGATCTTGAAGGTGAAATCCCGACTACGATGTTCGCGATGACAAACCTAAAAACGCTTTTGTTGAGCAGCAACAGATTGTCTGGAAGATTGAGC
>JBCNQO010000243.1:0-4401 GCA_039592825.1 Flavobacterium sp. | reverse complement strand
CAACAACGAGCAACTACAACGGCCAAACGCTTGCCAACTTGGTAAACGACGCCTACGTAGGTTCAAAATACTGGAGCGTTAGAGTTTTCTCTAGCAACAAGTACGCTCAGTTCTCGTCTTTCAACTCGGCCCAGACCAACGAAGTTTTCTTGGCTTTCCCGGTTTTGATGACGCCAGGCTACAAATTCTCTTTCCAAACGAAAGACGGTTTCAACAACGGAGCGGTTCTTAAAGTGTACTACACGACAGACCTTCCAACAGGCGGAAACGTAGACGACGCGACTTTGGTAGACATCACGTCTAGCTTCACGTTCGCTACAGGTTCAACTTCTGGTTACGCCACAAACTTCACAAACAGCGGAAACTACACGATTCCAGCTGGTGTTTCAGGAAACGGATTCTTCCTTATCAAATACACAGGAAGCGCAACAGGAATCACCACCACGATGCAAATCGACAACGTAAAGGTTACTCCATAACAACCTTTCGATAAAAATAAAGACCGGCCTTAGTGCCGGTTTTTTTAATTTAGAGCTGTTTCCGGCTGTCTCGCAGTAGTCCTCGCCCGCAAACCGGTTTTTTGTACGTTTTGCGTCGGGCTTCCAGGGTCGCCGCGCAAAACGCCAAAAAACACGATTTCCAGGGCTGTGGGCTACTCGCGAACATCCGGGCTAGGCAATAGTCGTTCTTGCAAAAATCTTTTGAAGTATGGCCTTAAATCGCCTCAACTCCACATATCGGCCAAACCAACTGTCACTTGCGCTTCGAGATCTCGTCCAGAACAAAATCCAAAGCCTCGCCCGAAGGCATTCTCACATCGGGCAAAATCCCCTGCAAATCTTTGTTTGAAGAACCAACTGTGTAAAATTTCTTGGTCGAGACGCTCAACGGCATTTTCGTGTTCGGCAATTCCGTCGTCACTTTATCACCATAACACACGATCCAGCCGCCAGTTTCCTCGCCCACGATCGTTCCCATTTTGTAGTGTTTGAAACATTGGGCAAAATTCGCCGCAGACGAAAACGTACGCCAACTTGTAAGCAGGTAAATTTTTCCGTCAAAACGGTTTGGAGTTACATTCGGCTTGATCAGTCCGTCGGCTTTCAAAACCTCGACAACACTATTTTTCTGCTCAGACAAAAACTTGCTCGTTTCGCAAAAGCTCGAATCATCGGCGCATTTGCGTTTGTAGAAGTCTTTCTGCAATTGGCTATACTTGACCTCGGTCGCGCCATATTGCGTAAATGGCTTTTTAGCGATGTATGCGAAAAGTTTGTCGCCCAAAACCGAATTCCCGCCGCCGTTATTCCTGATGTCGATCACCAGATTCCGAATGCCAAGTTTTGAGATCGTGTCAAAAGTCGTCTTCAAAAAAATCCCGAACTTCTGCTCGTCATCAAAATACCTGAAGTCGATTATCGCCGTCTTGATCTCGGGTTTCAGGAGCAAACTGTAATCGGCAATTTCCTCGGTCGGTTTTTTGTTGGACTTGCTTTTCGCCTTCATGATTTCCTGCAGGCCTTTGAACGTAACAGGTTTTACGGTTGTCTTTTGCTTCGTATTACCGGCTTTGTAAACAATCTCGAAATCGCCCTCAAAGTCAAAATACGTCTTGAGAATAAATCCGAAAAAGTAGAAACTCGAACCCTTCTTAAGCCGATATTCCTTGCTTTCGCCACTCGTGTTCGCTACAATCTTGTCGATAATCTGTTCTGCCAAAATCCCATTTACGCTTACCAACTGCGAACCCAAAGGAAACGGCGATTCCTCACCCACAAAATCGTCCAGCGTAATCGCCTTTTTCTGGAAATCGCAACTCGCCACGAACGGGAAAAGTTCGCTGTCGTCTGTCATGATCTTCCTACCAGGAAAATTCACGGCGGTATGTCCATCCGAAACCGAAGCCACCAAAGGCGCCACGAGTTGGTAAAATTTGCGGTAATCGGCTCCGTTTGCCAACTGCATCTTAATCTCGCCAACTTGTTTCAGAAAATCGGATTTCGATACCACCGTAAAAGGATTCGGATGCGTCTCGATAATCGACTTCACGAGATAGTCGAGATCGGAATTGAGTTGTGTGCTTGAATAAATTGTCTGACTAGCATCAGATTGGCCAAAAGCGCCAAAACTCGCCACGAAGAAACTGGCGAAAAGAATGATTTTTTTCACGTTTTGATTGATTGATGAACCGATAAGACGGTATTTCTTACAAAACGTTACTTGTCGCAAATTGTTTTAAAGCCTCAATTCACCAAACCAAGACCCAAACGCCATCCCGAAACACATACATGTCTGGATGCATCGGAATACAGGATCCCAAAGTATTCTCGATGATTGCCTTAGTAAAGGTTTTATCGAAAATCGGCTTCGACAAAAAAAGAACTTCGTTTTCACAACCCTCGAAAACATCCGTATCGGATTTTCCCTTGAACTGTTTCCGAACCAAGTCGGCGTCCAAAACCCTTACCTTATATTTCTTGACAAAGGCAGCATCAATTCGATAGCCAACTGATAGTTTATCAAGGCTGTCAAGCTGCTCAAGGCTACTCAATCCCAAACAGGAAATTAACTCGTCGTCAATCTTAGAGTTAGCGTTTTCGGCTTTACTCGATTGTCTAACTGAAAGCTCGGGCAGTTCCTCTATGCAAGTTGACGACCTTTCAGTGATAATCTGACCAAGTAGCTCGTCGGCTTTGTCTCGATAATTCACTTCTTGGACATTTCCTTCTGACTTGCGTTCGCAGCTTACGGTCGCAAACACCAAAAACACAACAAAATGCAACTGATGGATCTCATTTCGCAAAAACCGTTTTTAAATTGCTGCTCTCGAAGACAGAAACAGGAGAAATCACGGTCTCGTCCAAAGGAATCTTACTCCCGTATCGTTTCTTCAAAACCGATTTTACCGCCGGATCGGACAAATCAAAATCGCGAAGTTGCTGTAACTTGCCAATTTCGACGCCGGCGCCGCGTTTGTAGATTTTCCAGATCAGTTCCGAACAATAGATTTTCTCGTCGCTCCAACCGAATTCAAGATCGTAGTGTTTTCCGGCCATAGACTTTCCTACAGACTGCATTTTCGAAATCACTTTCGGCGTCAGAACCAAATCGTCTTTCAGGCGTTTCACGACATATTTCCCAGCCTTTCCGCGCTTGATCCAACTTTCCAGAGCCGTCTTTTTCACAGGCTCGATTGCCTCAAAAACGAACCATTTGCCGTTTTCCTTAAACACGATCCCGCAGTGTGAATACTTCGAATTCGTAGCCAGTTGAATCGCCTTGCTTTGGCTGGAAACCGATGTCTGGAAAATCAGGTCGCCATCGCGCAGTTTCGAGAAATCGTCTTTGCGCATCGCGATCAGTCCAAAGAAAACCGCGAAAACAAAAACCAGCAAAAGAGATAATTTCTTCATAAACACAAGAATCGGTCGAATGCTAAATATCGGAATTTTAATCATGAGAAGCCAAATCCCGCTGACCCACTATTAGCTTTCTTGCAAACGCCCGGTTTTTCAGCCCTTGCAACGAGCTTCCTTTGGTCGCTGTCGCAAGAGCGAAAAACCAAGGCGTTTCCTGCAAAAGGCTAACCGCTTGCATCGGGGCTAGAAAACAGTGCTAATCCATCATTAGATAATTGTTCACCAACAATCCAAAACTTCACCAATCAAACCCGTCATTACACTTACATCCCAAACAGCCAAACAAAAGCCTTTATCGCCCAAACCCGCTTCGGAAAACCCTCAAATCCCAATATCGCTACTGGTTTTCTCAGGTCGAAGCTTCCTCGATTTGCTTTC
Source organism: Flavobacterium sp. (assembly GCA_039592825.1). Taxonomy (GTDB): domain Bacteria; phylum Bacteroidota; class Bacteroidia; order Flavobacteriales; family Flavobacteriaceae; genus Flavobacterium. The sequence goes on along the minus strand of JBCNQO010000243.1, from coordinate 604 downwards.
GGCTCGCCAAGATTTCTAACACCAAATCCAAGTTCCTTAAGATAGTTTCCAGCTAAACTTTTCCTATCATTTAGCATTGACTCCACGATCTCATTCGGAGTAACTTCTTCCATTCGCTTCAACCATGCATAGAACTTGCAAGTTTTTAAAGCGTTTTCGAGCTCTCTCGTGAGGTAAAAGTCCTTGGGCAAAATCTCCAACTTCCCTTTATACAATCCGGCTTTTAGCGAGTCAAAACTCGTCGCAAGTGATTCCGAATGGACAGGCTTAAAATGACCGGTTTCCGAAATTGCGATAAGAAAATGCAAAGACGAGATATAGTCATCGCCAACTTCAATGGCAACCTCGCGACTTCTTTCAACGACCAAATCGCATCCCGAACTGAAATCCATATACTTTCTAGAATTTTACAATCACACCAAAACTGTCTTTCGAAACCCAAAAGCGACAAACGACTATTCTTCTGGGCAATTTAGAACTTTCCACAAAAAATAAAGCCGGAACAATGTCCGGCTTTACTGTATTTGAATCGATATCGATTACTGTTTCACGATAAGGAACTCGCTTCTTCTGTTCGCGGCATGCTGTTCCTCGGTGCACGGCT
>JBCNQO010000242.1:0-4410 GCA_039592825.1 Flavobacterium sp. | reverse complement strand
GGAAACGCCTTGGTTTTGTTCGTCTGCCAAAGCGACCAAAGAAGCTCTTGGCAGGCGTTACAAAACCAGGTGTTTTCAAGAAAGCTAAAAGCGGGTAGCGGGATTTGGCTTCTAAAAAAAATTAATGCCGGAAGTTTAACAATTTTTACAGAATTTCTGTAATCGAGTGATCGGCGAATTTTGTAGGGATACTGCATTGGCCCCTTCCCTGAAGGTAAGATCGCAATTCGCGGAATAAGAGCAGTAAAGAATGCCCAAATACTTTTCAACAACCAAAAACTCGACATGTAACGTCGCCAGCACGCAAAAAAAAATCGGGAAAAACAAAAGCCTTTCCCGATTACAAATAATTGAAACTAGTCTTATTTGAATGCCGCGAATCCGGTCACGTCCATTCCTGTGATTAGCAAATGGATGTCGTGCGTGCCTTCGTAAGTGATTACAGACTCGAGGTTCATCATGTGGCGCATGATCGAATATTCGCCCGTAATGCCCATTCCGCCTAGCATTTGGCGTGCTTCGCGTGCGATTTCGATCGCCATGTTCACGTTATTTCTTTTCGCCATCGAGATTTGTGCCGATGTCGCTTTTCCTTCGTTTCTAAGAACGCCCAAACGCCAGGTCAACAACTGTGCTTTGGTGATTTCGGTGATCATTTCGGCCAATTTCTTTTGTTGCAATTGGGTCGCTCCGATAGGCTTGTCGAACTGGATGCGCTCTTTTGAGTAACGCAAAGCCGTGTCGTAGCAATCCATCGCGGCACCGATCGCGCCCCAGGCGATTCCGTAGCGGGCCGAGTCAAGACAGCCAAGTGGCGCGCCAAGACCAGATTTGTTAGGAAGCAAATTCTCTTTCGGAACTTTCACGTTGTCGAAAATAAGTTCGCCCGTAGCCGATGCACGCAAAGACCATTTGTTGTGCGTCTCCGGAGTCGTGAAACCTTCCATACCGCGTTCTACGACAAGTCCGTGGATGCGTCCCGATTCGTCTTTTGCCCAAACCACTGCGATGTCGGCAAATGGCGCGTTCGAGATCCACATTTTGGCGCCGTTCAAAAGATAGTGGTCGCCTTTGTCTTTGAAGTTGGTTACCATTCCGCCAGGGTTCGATCCGAAGTCTGGCTCGGTAAGTCCGAAACAGCCGATGAATTCGCCCGAAGCAAGTTTTGGAAGGTATTTTTGACGTTGTTCCTCGTTTCCGTATTTCCAGATCGGATACATCACCAATGAAGATTGTACCGACGCCGTAGAGCGAACGCCCGAATCACCGCGCTCGATTTCCTGCATGATCAATCCGTATGAAATTTGGTCGAGGCCTGCGCCACCGTATTCTTCTGGAATGTAAGGTCCGAACGCCCCGATTTCAGCCAAACCGTTTATGATCTGTTTAGGGAATTCGGCTTTTTGTGCGTATTCTTCTATGATTGGGGAAACTTCGCGCTTTACCCATTCTCTGGCCGAGTCGCGGACGAGTTTGTGTTCGTCGTTTAGCAATTCGTCGAGAAGGTAATAATCAGGCGCTTGGAACAAGTCTGGTTTCATTATTTACAGTATTTAAGCGCGGCAAAAGTAGGGAGATTTTTCAGATTGACAATTTACGAAACCGATTTCGTTGATTGGAATCGGAAGTTTTTTTTGAAAGTTTTTTTCGATGTCCGTCAAGCGGAAAAGCCTCGGATTCATTAACGTGCACTCACGTTTTTTGACCATTCGCCCATTGGAATACAGTTAGGTTCGGAAAAAATATTTAAGTTGCATGCAACGATTTCCTACGTTGATTCGTCTATCCAAACAAACACATCAATCAAACATCATGAAGAAGTTTTACCTGTTGCTCGTCCTTTCGGTTTTTAGTCCGATACTGAATGCCCAGATTCGCGGAAGAGTTGTCGATGTAGAGTCGAAAGAAGCCGTTCCTTACGCGAACGTGCTTGTGAACAATTCCGAAAGCATCATCTCGAATGCCGAAGGTTATTTCAATATTTCCGACGCCAACGCGTCCGAAGATTCCAAGATCGTCGTGACCTGTATGGGCTATGTTGGCAAACAGCTCACCGTCGGAATCCTCAAAGCGAACAATTTTACCGTGACGCTCGATTTCGCCAATTATGAACTCGACAACGTGAATTTGTCCGAAAGACCGACAGCAGAGTCGATCATGGCGGGAGTAAAACAGAATCTGAAACAGAATTACACTTTGAACACGAACCTGGCCAAAGACGTTCTGTTCTTGCGCGAGACCACGTCGTTCAAGCCGTCCAAAATGAATATCGAGATCACGAAATCTACCGGATTCTCGAAAAAAGGACTTCAGGAAGCCAATACCGAAATCGGCAAATTCACCAAGAATTTCGTGACGTATCCGCCCAAGCAGTTCAACGATTTGCTCGGGAATTACTACACGTCTCCAAAATCTGACGACAAGACCACGAATTATTACTCGAAACTCGATGTGGTGCAGGCTACGAGATTGCAGGACGAAAGCCGCGGAACCTCGCTTGACGAATTGCAGGAATCGGCTACGAAAATGGTTCTGAAACACCTTGATACGACCAAATATTATCGCGTGAAAAGCGGTTGGTTCGGCTCGAACGACACTTTGACTTTGCGCAACGATTACAATAAAAAGAAGTCGAAAAAGAGCAAGGTTACCAATGTGAGTTCGGCAAAATCGCGTTTGAGTTCGGTGAAAACGGAAACGAATTTCCTGTATTCCCAAAAACTTGAATTTGTTACGCAGCCTGAAATCTACAAATATACTTACGAAGGTTCGGTCGTTCTTGCCGACGGATCTTATGCTTACGTACTAAAATTCGAGCCTAGAAAAGGACGCGCGAATTACACAGGCAAATTGTATGTTTCCGATTCGGATTATGCCGTTTTGCGTGCCGATTACCAACTTTATCCGGGACGTAAATTAGAAAGTTTGAACGTGAAGTTGCTTTTGGGCGTGAAGTTCGCCGAAAACGTGGCCGCCGGAACGGTTATTTATAAGAAAGATCCGATTGGCGATGGCTATTATCTGCAATATGCGTCACAGACTTCGGGTCGTTATTTCTACCTGAACCGTCCGTTGAAATTCATCGAATTGACAGATGAAGACAAAGATGTTGTGGCTTTCGATCTTAAGATTGAAGGCGATATGTTGGACAAAAAAGAGTTCGTGAACATGTCTCGCACGGCGGTTTCCGAAGGCAGTTTCACAGACGTAAAAGAAGACGAATTCGCCTACAAGAAAATCAAGAAATACGATGCTTCACTTTGGACAAAATATGGAGCGATCGAGCCGCTTGAGGAAATGAAGCGTTTCCAGGTGCAAGAAGCGAACTAAATCAGTTCTTGTCCAGATAGAATTCCGAAGTCAGGTTGCGGTAATCTTCGGTGTATTGATGCCTTGCGGTTTCGATCACGAGTTCGACCAATTCGACTTCGGTTTTTTGTTTGGAAAAAGCCAGCAGACTTCGCTTGATTTCCGTGTCCGGATTGCCTTTCACTCTCGTGATTTTCATCGGATACAAACCTTCGGCTTCGGCCATTTCGACAAATTTCTGTTCTTCCTTGAACGGAATGATCACGCACAAAATGCCAATTTCCGACAGCAAAACCGCACTCGCCTCGATCAGATCCTCAAAAGGCAATGACTGATTCTGTCTGGCTTTGTCTCTCGATTCATTTCCAGAAGAAACGTTCTCGGAATAAAAAGGCGGATTCGACACTATAAGGTCATATTCCTCGTCTTCGAGATCTTCCATAAAGTCGTCCAAAGACGCGTGATAACAGAAAAGACGGTCGTTCCAGGCCGATTCCTCGAAATTTCCGACGGCTTGTTCGAACGCATTCTCGTCGATTTCCAAAGCGTCGATCTGTTCGGCAAACGATCTTTGGGCCAGCATCAATGCGATCAATCCCGTTCCGGTGCCAATATCGAGAACCGAGTAAGGATTGTGGTCGATTGGTGTCCACGCGCCCAATAGAACGCCGTCTGTTCCGACTTTCATCGCGGTGCGATCTTGGTTTATGGAAAATTGTTTGAAATTGAATGTCATGTTGCTATGGAAATATTTGCCCTAGCCCCGATAGTAGTGGCATCCTTTTTCTCGCTTCTTTAGCGAGGAAAAGATATAGCGGATAGCGGGAAATAGCTTCTAAAAATTAAAGGAAAATAAACTGACATCGGCCAAATTATCAATTGTCCATTGTCAATTATCAATTAAAGATACATCTCGATAAGCCCTTCCGGCAAATCCATCACGATCTTTTGCTGTTCGCGATTGACCTCGACGATGAATTGGTCGATCATCGGGATCAGGATTTCGGTGTAGCCTTTCTTGACTTCGAACAAAGGTTGCGCGGCAGAATCGTTGATCGACATGATTGTGCCGACTTTGCCCAAACGCTTGTCTTCGATGTG